>NZ_LSMM01000048.1:0-44657 GCF_001566815.1 Marinobacter sp. Hex_13 | reverse complement strand
AGAGGCGGCGGTGGATTGGCTAATTTTGTTGTTTTGGCGAACTCAAAACTAACCGGTTTTACCGCCGTCTCCTACTTTTTCACGCTAACCCGCGATGAACCAAATAAAAGCCTGAGTGTATGACAATACGTTAGTGATCAGCCAAAATAGGCACCTTATTTCTACACAACGATATAAAGCGCGTCTTACAACGATAAAAAGGAGCAAACAGTGGCTATTACTGTCTCTATTGAGCTTAACCGGGAACTGGATCTGCCCGCCGGATATGACGAAGTATTCGAGCTGCTGGCGGACGTGCCCGCATCGGCAAGCCATTTTCCCAAGGTGCATAACCTGGTGGATCTGGGTGACAACGCCTATCGCTGGGAAATGGAAAAGGTGGGCGTGGACAAGCATGCCATCCAGTCTGTATACGCGTGCAAATACTTCGCGGACAAGGACAACGGCAGGATTACCTGGGAGCCGGTGAAAGGCGAGGGTAACGGTGTGGTAAAAGGCTCCTGGACCCTCAAGAAGAAAGACGACAGCACTACTTCGGTGAAATTCCAGACCAGCGCCGAGTTGACCGTTCCGCTGCCGAGCCTGTTGAAACTGGCCATCAGCCCCGTGATCAAGCACGAGTTCAATAGTCTGGTCGATACCTACATGAGTAACCTCAAGAAAGCGTTCTGATGGTCGTCGCTATCAAGGCTATAAAGGCCATTGCGGGACGCGGGGAATCATAAAAGGTATAATGCGCGCAGACACTTTTCCGGCATGTGCCGACTGATGACTTTGGAGTCCCCATGGCCGAACGCAAGGCTCGGGTAGAAAGAAATACCCTGGAAACACAGATCACCGTCGAGATCGATCTCGACGGCACCGGCAAGTCCAGCTTCGACACGGGCGTGCCTTTCCTTGAGCACATGATGGATCAGATTGCCCGCCACGGGCTGGTGGACCTGAACATTGTCTCGAAGGGCGATCTGCACATTGATGACCACCACACGGTGGAAGATATTGGTATCACCCTGGGCCAGGCTTTCAAGCAGGCGGTTGGCGACAAGAAGGGCATCCGTCGTTACGGCCATGCCTACGTGCCGCTTGACGAAGCACTGTCCCGCGTGGTGATTGACCTGTCTGGCCGTCCCGGCCTGATGATGGATGTGCCCTATACCCGTGGTGCTGTAGGAGGCTTCGACGTCGACCTGTTCGAGGAGTTCTTCCACGGCTTTGTGAACCACTCCATGGTCACCCTGCACATTGATAACCTGAAGGGTAAGAACACCCACCACCAGATCGAAACCGTGTTCAAGGCCTTCGGTCGTGCCCTGCGTATGGCCATTGAAATGGACGAGCGAATGGCGGGTATTACCCCGTCCACCAAGGGGTCGCTGTAAGCGGCCCTGGGCTCAACTAAAAGAACCACGATTCAGGAAGTTTCTCTTCGCATGAAAACCGTTGCCATTATCGACTACGGCATGGGTAACCTTCATTCCGTCAGCAAAGCGGTGGAGCACGTTGCACCGGATACCCGTGTTCTGGTCACCGACAACGCCGAGCTGATCCGCAGCGCGGACCGGGTGATCCTCCCTGGCGTGGGCGCCATCCGCGACTGCATGGCGGAAATCCGCCGCCTGGGAATTGATGAGTTGGTGCGGGAAGTCTCCGCTGACCGTCCGTTGCTCGGCATTTGCGTAGGCATGCAGGCGCTGATGTCCCGCAGCGAGGAAAACGGCTGGGTGGATTGTATCGACCTGTTCCAGTCGGAGGTGCGCTTCTTCGGTGACAATCTCACCGAGAACGGCGAACGCCTGAAAGTGCCTCATATGGGCTGGAACGAAGTGCGCCAGACCATGGATCACCCGCTTTGGCACGATATTCCCGACGGCGACCGCTTCTATTTCGTGCACAGCTACTACGCTGAAGCCGAGGGCAACCCGGATATTGCCGGCTGTACCCATTACGGCGTTGACCTGGCTGCAGCCGTGGCGAGAGACAACATCTTTGCGGTGCAGTTCCACCCTGAAAAAAGCGCTCGGGCGGGGCTGCAGTTACTGAAAAACTTTACCAACTGGACTGGAACATGCTGATCATCCCGGCCATAGATCTTAAAGACGGCAAATGCGTAAGACTGCGCCAGGGCCGTATGGACGACTCCACCGTTTTCGGTGACGATCCTGTTGATATGGCAACCCGCTGGGTGGATGCTGGCGCCCGCCGCCTGCATCTGGTGGACCTGAATGGCGCCTTCGCCGGTGAACCCGTCAACGGCGAAATCGTCCAGGCCATCGCTCGCAAATTCCCGGATTTACCCATCCAGATTGGCGGCGGTATTCGTTCGGCGGAAACCATCGAGGCCTATCTGAAAGCCGGCGTACAGTGGGTCATTATTGGTACCAAGGCGGTGAAAGAACCGGAATTCGTTACCGAGATGTGCAAGCGCTTTCCCGGCCACATTATCGTGGGCCTGGACGCCAAAGACGGCCGCGTTGCCACTGACGGCTGGGCGGAAGTGTCTGAAGTCATGGCGACCGATCTGGCGAAACGTTTTGCCAACGACGGCGTCGAGTCCATTGTTTACACCGACATCAGCCGCGACGGCATGATGCAGGGCGTGAACGTGGAAGCCACTGCTGCACTGGCGGAAGAAGGCGGCATTCCCGTGATCGCTTCTGGCGGCGTTACCAACATGGACGATCTCAAGCGCCTTGCTACCGTGGCTGACAAGGGCATCCTCGGTGCGATTACCGGCCGAGCCATCTATGAAGGCACCCTGGATGTGGCCGAGGCCCAGGCCTTCTGCGACAGCCTGAAGGGGTAACGCGAATTATGGCTCTGGCAAAACGCATTATTCCCTGCCTGGATGTCGATAAAGGCCGCGTTGTAAAAGGCGTGAACTTCGTCGATATCCGCGATGCTGGTGACCCGGTGGAAGTGGCCCGCAAGTACAACGAACAGGGCGCCGACGAAATCACCTTCCTGGACATCACCGCCAGTCACGAAAGCCGCGATACCACCTATGAAACTGTGGAGCGCATGGCGGCTGAAGTGTTTATCCCGCTGACGGTGGGTGGTGGTGTGCGCACCGTTGAGGACATCCGCAAGCTCCTGAATGCAGGCGCGGACAAGGTGTCAATCAATACTGCGGCGGTGTTCAATCCGGACTTCGTGCGCGAGGCTTCTGACCGTTTTGGTAGCCAGTGTATCGTTGTCGCCATTGATGCCAAGCGTGTCAGTGGTGAAGGAGAGGAGCCCCGATGGGAGATCTTCACCCACGGTGGGCGCAAGCCGACAGGGCTGGATGCCGTTGAATGGGCTCGCAAGATGACCGCGATGGGTGCCGGTGAGTTGCTGCTGACCAGCATGGACCGTGACGGCACCAAAATCGGATTCGACCTGGGGCTGACCCGCGCCATCAGCGACGCTGTATCAGTGCCGGTCATTGCTTCAGGGGGTGTGGGCGAGCTGCAGCATCTGGCAGACGGTGTGACCGAAGGTCGCGCGGATGCCGTGCTGGCGGCGTCCATCTTTCACTTCGGTCAGCATACGATTCCCGAAGCAAAGGCATTTATGAAGGCCCAGGGGATTGTGGTGCGGGATTGAGGTCGGGCCTCATTCCTGCTTCGCCAGCGCGGGCCGAATCGCCCGCTTTTCCCCTTCCGCAAACATTGGTCGGTTGCCATTCCTCATCGCCCATACGCCGCTGACGGTCGCTACGGCAATTCCCTGCTCGTCCAGCTCTGGCAGACGTTTCTCTAGATAATCCACCGTTACCTTGTGAGGATGGCCAATGCCGATGGCGCTGCCGTTTTCCTTTGCCCGCTTGATAAGAAGCTCGAACTGCTGATCCACGAATTCCTCGGTTTGCTCGTGATCCAGGAACACGTCGCGGGTGAGGGTGGGTATGCGGTAAGCGGCTGCGACTTCGCCCGCAATGGAGGAAGCGATGGTGCGGCTGTCCACGAAATAGACCGGGTAGTGATCGAGTTCAGACATCACCCAGTCCATCGGCTGAAGTTGTTGAGTTAGCAGGCTGCCCATATGGTTGTTCACGCCCTGCACATGGGGAATGGACTGGAGCGCTCGCCGCAAGGTAGTGGCTATGCTGTTCTGGTCCATGTCCGGGTTCAGGCCGCCGGGCCCAAGGCCGATGTTACGGGTATTGGCCATTGGCGCATGCAGCATGATTTCCTTGTGCTTTTGGTGGGCCAACTCCGCCAGTCTGGTGGTGTATCTGCGGTAGGGCAGGAAAGCCAGGGTGATGGGCTGATCCAGGGCGATCAGGCGCTCACCTTCCACCAGGTTATGCCCCATGTCATCGATGATGATGGCGATAGTGGGCGGGAGTTGCCCCTCATGCTCCCCGGCAACAACCGGGGAGGTGGCCAAAAGGGCGGCAATCAGTGTTGCTAGAACTTTCAATCCGCGCTTTCCTGTGTCGGCTTGTTACGCTTGTTGAGAATGCTCATGCCTTTCAGCAGGTTCAGTGCAGAGCGTAGCTGGAAGTCCTTGTTCGCCGGCGACGTGCTTTGTGCGTCCTCCTGCTTTTGCGGTTCTTCCTGCTGCCCCTCATCCTGCCCCTCAAGGTGGCCGCTGAGATCCGCCTCGGTAAAGAACGGCTGACTGTCGAGCTCAGTCAGCTGCGCCGGCTTCACTTCAATATCCGGTTTGATCCCCTTGGCCTGGATGGAGCGCCCATCCGGGGTGTAATAGCGGGCGGTGGTCATCTTGATGGCGTGAGTCTCATCCAGGGGGATGACAGTTTGCACGCTGCCTTTGCCGAACGACTGGGTGCCCATGACCACGGCACGCTGGTGATCCTGAAGCGCGCCCGCAAGAATCTCGGATGCAGAGGCGGAACCGCCGTTAATCAGAACAACAATGGGCGTATCCGGCATCACATCTCCGGGTTTGGCATTGAAGCGCAGGCGCGAGCTCTGGATGCGGCCTTCCGTGTAGACGATCAAGCCGCTATCCAGCAGGGCATCGGCCGCTTCAACCGCCGCCTGGAGAATGCCGCCGGGGTTGTTGCGCAGGTCAATCACCAGGCCGTCCAGGTCGCTGCCATGTTCCTTCTCCAGGGCTTCCAGTGCCTTGGTGAACTGCGTGCCGGTATCCGCCTGGAACTGAGTTATGCGGACGTAGCCATAGCCGTTCTCGATGATGCGGGATTTGATGCTGGTGACCTTGATGATGTCACGTTCCACATCAATCTCGATCGGCGCTGATTCTCCCTCGCGTATGATGGTCAGGGTGAGGACGGTTCCGGGCTTGCCGCGCATCAGTTTAACGGCTTCTTCCAGCGACATGCCTTTCACCGGCTGGTCACCCAGCTTGATGATCAGGTCACCCGCCTGTACGCCGGCCTTCTGAGCAGGGGTGTCATCGATGGGGGAGATAACTTTTACGAAGCCATCTTCCATGCCCACTTCGATGCCCAGGCCGCCAAACTCGCCGGAGGTGCTCTCTTCGAGCTGTTCGTAGTCTTTCGGGGCCAGATAGGTGGAGTGCGGGTCCAGGTCAGACAACATGCCTTTGATCGCGCTTTCGAGGAGCTGTCGGTCGTCCACCTCTTCCACATAGGCGTCCTTGATTCGGCCAAACACTTCGGCGAATTTGCGAAGGTCGTCCAGTGGTAGCTGTTCTTCCGGATCGGGCAGCTGTATTTCCACCTGCTCACCGTGCTGGATGCCTTCCAGCAGGCGTCGGGTTTCTTCATCGGCTTCCTGGGCATGAATAAGGCCGGGCAGAACGGTTAAGCAGGTGGCAAGGGCGAGTGCGCGTGTGCT
This sequence comes from Marinobacter sp. Hex_13, assembly GCF_001566815.1. Lineage (NCBI taxonomy): Bacteria > Pseudomonadati > Pseudomonadota > Gammaproteobacteria > Pseudomonadales > Marinobacteraceae > Marinobacter > Marinobacter sp. Hex_13. Next base: position 38,886 of record NZ_LSMM01000048.1, on the reverse strand, counting down.
GGCGTGGTGTAGACTTCTTACCCGTCTCATTCACATGTCCTGTGTTAATCCGATGACTGGTTGTTCCCAAGTATTGCTGGACAGTATGGCGTTACCGGGCTGATTTGTCAGCCTTTGGGGTAGCGTGAACCAGTTCATCGGTTGCCGAGCCAGCGTCGGGGATTGTCCGGTTTTCCATTGTGGCGGACCTCGAAATACACCGCGGGGTCATTGGTCCCGCCGGTTCGGCCAGCCTGGGCAATTGCCTCGCCCGCTTCAACCCAGTCTCCGGGGCTGGTGAACAGGCTACTGCTGTGGCCGTAGAGCGTCATGTAGCCGTCGCCGTGGTCGAGGATGGTGATCAGGCCAAACCCGCGTAGCCAGTTGGCGAAAACAACGCGGCCATAGTGAACGGCTTTTACGTCGCCTTCCTCGGCGGTGTTGATCAGCAGTCCGTTGTGCTTGAGTTTTCCGCTGGCGTAACTGTCTCCGAAGTTGCGGACGACTTTGCCTTCCGCCGGCCACGGCAGTTTGTTCTTGAGTGATCCGAACGGATCTGACTCATTGGGCGTGGGGATGTTGGCGATGGCCTCTTCGACCTCCCGCAGCAGTTTTTCCAGGCGCTTGCGATCCTCTTCCAGTTCCTCGCGTTCGCTCAGCCGATTGCTGATGTCGGTTTTCAGGGCCGCCAGGGTCTGTTCCCGTTCCTTTTTGCTGCTGCTCAGCTTTTGTTGGCGGTCGGCGACATTCTCTTCCAGTTCTGCCAGCCGCATCCGCCCGGCCTTGACCTGCTTTTGCGTTTCTTTCAATTGGCGGAGATTGGCAGCGAACGCCTCGAGGCGGTCAATGGTGTCCCGGCTGAGGTACTCGTAGTAGGTCATCGTGCGGGCGATCTTGTCCGGGTCAATCTCGTTGAGCAGGACTTTGACGGCGGGTGCGTCGCCTTCCATCCAGGCGGCGCGGATCTGTTTCTTCAGGCTGTCGCGCTGGCTTTCCAGCACGCGGGTGAGTTCGGTCTCTTCCTTGCCGAGCTTGGTCAGGCGCTGTTGCTGTTCCCGTGCCTGCTGGCGGAGCTCCCGGCGTTCGCGGGTGAGCCGGCCTATTTCCTGTTCGAGCCCGGAGAGCTGTTGCTCCAGCGAGGAACGGTCTTCCTCGGCGTCGGCAAGCCACTCATCAATATCGGCAATCTCTTCCTTGAGATCTTCTATCTGGCCAGGTGTGACCTGTTGCTCCGCCAGTGCTGGCGTGACGACTGCAAGCATCGTCACCGCCAGCCAAAGACGCAGACTCAACCGATCTCCACCAGGCTGTGCCCGGTCATTTCAGCCGGTTGTTCGAGGTTCATCAAGCTCAGCAGGGTGGGTGCCACGTCGCTGAGGCTACCGTCGTCCCTGAGGTTGACCTTGCGTGGGCCAACGTAGATAAGCGGTACGGGGCCGATCGTGTGGGCCGTGTGTACCTGGCCGGAATTGGGGTCGGTCATCTGTTCGCAGTTGCCGTGGTCAGCGGTGATCAATGCTTCACCGCCCACTTCCTGCAAGGCTTCGGTAATACGGGCTACACACTGATCGATGCATTCCGCGGCCTTGATGGCGGCATCCAGCTTGCCGGTGTGGCCCACCATGTCGCCATTGGCATAGTTACAAACAACCAGGTCGTATTTCCCGCTCTTGATCGCCTCGACCAGCTTGTCAGTGACCTCGGGCGCACTCATTTCCGGTTGCAGATCGTAAGTCGCCACTTTGGGCGAAGGAACCAGGATTCGGTCCTCACCTTCAAACGGTGTTTCGAGACCGCCGTTAAAGAAGAAGGTAACGTGTGCGTACTTCTCGGTTTCGGAAATCCGCAGCTGGGTTTTGCCGAGGCTGGCCACATACTCGCCCAGGCCATTGGTCAACTGCTCCGGGGGATAAGCGCAGGAAGTGTTAATGTCGGCTGCGTACTCGGTCAGCATGACGAAGTCAGCCAGTTCCGGATGCTTGCGACGCTCAAAACCGTCGAAGTCCTTTTCCACGAAGCAGCGTGTCATCTCGCGGGCGCGATCGGCGCGGAAGTTCATGAATATAACGGTGTCACCGTCGTTGATGGTGCCTTCGTTATCGCCGCTGGCCATGATACGGGTGGCTTTTACAAACTCGTCGTTCTCGCCGCGCTCGTAGGCTTGCTCCAGCGCGGACACCGGATCAGCTGAGGTGAACTCTGCTTCGCCCAGGGTCATAACGTTGTAGGCTTCTTCCACACGGTCCCAGCGATTGTCTCGGTCCATGGCGTAGTAGCGGCCAACAATGGAGGCCACCCGGCCCACGCCCAGGTGCTTGAGTTTGGTGGCGGCTTTTTCCAGTGACGCTTTTGCACTGCGGGGAGGCATGTCGCGGCCATCGAGGAAGGCGTGGATATAGACTTCCTTCGCGCCGCGCTTGGCTGCCATCTCAGCGGCCGCCAGTACGTGGTCTTCATGGCTGTGAACGCCGCCGGGGGAAAGCAGGCCCATCAGGTGCACAGCACGGTTGCTGCTGACGGCTTTATCAATGGCGGCGCAAAGTACGGAATTTTCCGTAAAACTACCTTCTTCTACATCTTTGTCGATGCGTGTCAGGCTCTGATAAACCACCCGGCCAGCGCCCAGGTTCATGTGCCCAACCTCGGAATTACCCATCTGTCCCTGGGGCAGGCCGACAAACATGCCGGAGGTGTTGATGAGTGTTTTCGGCTGATTTTCCCAGAGCTTATCCCAACACGGGGTGTTGGCGTTGCTGATGGCGTTGTCTTCAGCCGGGTCACGGTGGCCCCAGCCATCAAGAATGATCAGTGCGGTAGGCTTACGCGTGGCAGTCATCACTTAGTCCGATGGTAGTTTGGTAAATTTACTAAAACGAACATTGATTCTAAACATTTTCGCACCCTCCGGCCAGTGGCGTCACCTTCGGCCTGGTCACCTTCTGTCCTTGGGGAAGGGTGTGTATAATCCCGCCACAAACTATTCAGCAAGGTGTTTTCATGGAAAGGGTGTTCGAGTTCGCGGTTAACCATTACATTCTGGTATCTCTGTTTGTCGCTTTCCTGCTGGCCATATTGGTGCTCGAGTCTCGCCGTGGCGGCAAGAAAATCTCTGCGCAGGGAGCCGTGAATCTGATTAACCGCGACGAAGCTGTCGTCGTCGATATCCGTGATCGCAAGGATTTTAACGAGGGCCGGATAACCGGTTCAATCAATATTCCCCTTAATAGTATCAAAAGTCGTGCGTCGGAACTGAAGAAGTTCAAGGACAAGCAGATTATTGTGGCTGACAAGATGGGTCAGCATTCCGCCATGGCGGTCAAGCAGTTGAATGCGGAAGGCTACGCCAATGTGGTTCGCCTCAACGGTGGCGTTGCGGACTGGAAAGGCAGCAATCTGCCGTTGGTGAAGAAGTAACGGCCCTGCCAGGCCTTGAACTGAACGGTAAACTGTCGCACTGTTTCACATCGGCCGGCGGAGCCAGGCATTACACTGTTCCGGCAGCACTGACATAACAACGGGCCCTGGTTGCCCCTTATCGAGAATGAAAGGATAGAACATGGCTGAAAATGAGCAGGCCGCAGCAGGCAACGAAAACCAGAATCAACCACAGTTCGCGCTCCAGCGTATCTATGTGAAGGATCTGTCGTTCGAGTCGCCGAATTCCCCGACGGTTTTTCAGGACCAGTGGAAACCTCAGGTTAATCTGGATCTGAACACCTCCCACAACAAGATCAGCGATAACCAGTACGAAGTGGTCCTGTCTCTGACTGTGACCGCGAAAGTCGATGAAAAAGTGGCTTACATCGTCGAGATTCAGCAGGCGGGCGTTTTCCTGGTGAAAGGTATTGAAGGCCCGCAGCTTGGCCAGATGCTGGGTGCCTATTGCCCCAACATCCTGTTCCCCTACGCTCGGGAAGCCATTGACGGCGTGGTCGGTCGGGGTAGCTTCCCGGCGCTGATGCTGGCACCGGTTAACTTTGATGCCATCTACGCACAGGCATTGAAGCGCAAGCAGGAAGAGGCGTCAGGGGAAGCGAAGGAAGAGCAGACTCACTGATACGCTCTCGTCACAAGCGTCAGAAAAACCCCGCCAACGGTTCAGGTTCGTGGGGTTTTTTATTGGGCGATTTCCTGCCCGATACCGTCACTGATTATCTGGTCGATCTCGCCGGATGCCTTCATGGACTCCAGCGCCCGGGACAGGCAAGGGATATCGTCTTTTCGGGATTCATGAACCCAGTGATAGAGGGGGGCTTGCAGCAGTGGCTCGCCAATGGACAGGTTTGGGTTCTTGCGTTTGGCCGCCAGGGCATCCCACTCCAGGGTCAGTGCCACGTCGATACGGCCTCGTTCCAGCAGATCGATCAATTGAAAGGTGTCACTGGTGGCAACCTGTGTCACATCCTCGGGCAGCACCCGCGCAATCATTCGATAGCCATTGAGGAAACCAATCCGTTTTCCCTTCAAAGAGGCCTTTGAATCGCCGGCCTTGCCGTTGAGAACCACCGAAACCAGGCGCGCCTCCTGGATGGGCGTCGTCAGCGGTAGCAGCGGGGCATTGTCGTTGACGGCCATCGGGATTCGGGCAAGCTCGCCGTCTGACTGGCCTTTCTCCGCCATAAGCACGGCCCGTGCAGCCGGGACATCCAGATATCTTATGTCCAGCCCGCAGCTGTCATAGAGCTTTCTGATGATCTGTTTGCCAAGGACCACAGACACTTCTGACGTTGTCGAGGGCGTGGTGATAACACGGGTAGCCAGCGTATTGTTATTGGACCAGGCGTTGCTGGTGGTCAGCATGAGCAAAACGGCAAAAACGGGCCATCCGCTCTGGCGAGGGTTACTGCGACCCTTCAAATCCAAACTGCCTCCACGCTTCATAAACCACCAGTGCTACCGTGTTGGATAGGTTAAGGCTGCGACTTTCCGGTCGCATGGGCACTCTCAGGCGATGGTGCTCCGGCATCGCCTCTCGGACGTCCTGTGGCAGCCCGCGAGTTTCGGGGCCGAACATCAGATAGTCACCGTTCTGGTATTCGACATCATGATAGCCGCGGCTACCTTTGGTGGTCAGCCCGAAAAGCCTTGAAGGTTGCTCACTCTCCAAAAAGGCCTGGTAGTCGGAGTGTACCGTTACCGTTGCGTACTCACTGTAGTCCAGGCCCGCCCTGCGCATCTGCTTGTCCTCCAGGGTAAAACCCAGGGGTTCAATCAGATGCAGCCGGCAGCCGGTGTTGGCGCAAAGCCGGATGATATTGCCGGTATTCGGCGGTATCTCCGGCTCGAACAGCACCACGTTCAACATCCTGTGATCAACGCTCCACGGCGAGGGCAACACCCATGCCGCCGCCAATGCACAGGGTGGCAAGACCCTTCTTTGCATCCCGGCGAGCCATCTCGTGCAGCAGGCTGACCAGAATCCGGCAACCGGAAGCCCCGATTGGATGGCCCAGTGCGATGGCACCACCGTTCACATTGACCTTCGCGGTATCCCATCCCAAGTCCCGATTAACGGAAATGGCCTGGGCGGCGAAGGCTTCGTTCGCTTCCACCAGATCCAGATCGTCCACCGACCAACCGGCCAGTTTCAGGCAGCGTTGGCTTGCCGGGATCGGGCCGGTGCCCATAATGGCCGGGTCGACACCGGCATTGGCATGAGCCCTGATCGTGGCCAGAGGCTCAAGCCCAAGTTCCTTGGCCTTGTCGGCGCTGCACACGATGACGGCCGCCGCGCCGTCGTTAAGGGAAGACGCATTGCCGGCGGTGACGGTTCCATCCTTTTTGAACGCGCCACGAAGCTTGCCCAGGCTGTCCGCGGTTACGCCAGCGCGCGGGTTCTCGTCCGTGTTGACGATCAGTGGATCGCCCTTGCGCTGAGGAATAGTGATGGGAACAATCTGGCTTTCGAAGTAGCCCGCGTCGATCGCGGCGGCCGCCTTCTGTTGGGACGCGGCAGCAAACTCATCCTGTTCTTCACGGGTGATGCCGTACTTCTCCACGATGTTTTCTGCGGTGACGCCCATGTGGTAGTCGTTAAAGGCGTCCCAAAGGCCATCGGAAATCATGGTGTCCACCATGTTCCAGTTACCCATGCGCTGGCCGTTGCGGCTGTTGGGCAGCACGTGGGGAGCCTGGCTCATGCTCTCCTGACCACCGGCAATCATCAGCTCGGCATCGCCGCAGCGAATGGCCTGGACCGCCATGTGCACCGCCTTCAGTCCCGAGCCACATACCTTGTTGATCGTCATTGCCGGTACAGAGGCGGGGATGCCGGCGTTGATGGACGCCTGGCGTGCCGGATTCTGTCCGCAACCGGCCGTCAGAACCTGGCCAAGGACCACTTCGTTGACCTGATCGGCAGCAACACCGGTTTCTTCAAGCAGGGCTTTGATAACGGCGCTGCCCAGCTTATCGGCACTCAGGCTGGACAGCCCGCCGCCGAAGCTGCCGACGGCGGTACGTTTGGCGGCTACGATAACTACATCACGCATGGAGTCTCTCCGGTTTGCACGCAGATTTTAAAAGCTGGCTTCATTGTATCGGAAAGCGAGAGTGGGCCAAAGCAGGCAGCTGCGATGGTCTTAAATATTGAGGGATCTTACATATTGAGGCTGCGTCCGCCATCCACCGCGAGGATCTGGCCGGTGACAAACGGGGCGTCGCACAGCAGGAAGGCGATGGCGCCAGCAATGTCCTCCGGCTTGCCGGTACGGGCCAGGGGCGTTTTGGCCAGTATACTCTGCTGGTAACCTTCGTCGATCGCCGCATCACCCTCTGGCCAGAGGATCGCGCCCGGTGAAACCCCATTTACACGTACCTCCGGTGCCAGGTCCTTCGCCCACGACTGGGTCAGTGAAGCGAGCCCGGACTTGCTGGCGCAGTAAAGCGGATGGTCGGCCAGCGGTCGTTGGCTGTAGATATCGATAAGATTCACGATGGCGCCCTGTGACTGTTTCAAGGCAGAGAGGCAGGCCTGGCCGAGAAAAAAAGGCGCCCGCAGGTTGGTGTTCATGATCGCGTCCCAGTCACCTGCGCTGGCGTCCTGTGTAGGGTTCGGGTAGAACACCGAGGCGTTGTTCACCAGGCCATCAAGCCGACCCCAGGTGGAAATTGCCTTGCGGGCCAGCAGTTCTGTCTGATCCGGGGCGGCAAGATCGGCCTGGATGACAACCGCCGATTTCTGTCGGATGCTGTTGAGCTCGTCACGAAGGGCATCCGCGTCCGCCTCCCGCGAACGGTAATGAATGACCAGGTTCCAGCCGCGTTGGTGGAGATGTCTGGCGGTATGGGCGCCAAGCCGATGCGCTGCGCCGGTAATGAGCACTACAGGTGTTGAGGATGCCATCGCGTGTCTACTCTTTGTTGAGAAATGCGAGGATACGCCGCAACCGCTCTTTGCGGATTGCTTCACCCAGTTCTTTTCCACGAAACCCCTGTTCCATCAGGGTTTTCGCCTGCACCCCGGTGGCGGCGTGTTGCGCGGATTCCAGCCAATCCACCTTGTGCCGCTCTGTCTCCGGCAGCGCGCATTTCAGAGCAACCAACAGGCCGGAAAATCGGTCTGCCCGACGCCACACGTCTGCTCCATCCAGCATGTCCAGCAACAGGTCGGCGTCGTGAGACGTCATAGTGTGAATCTTTGGTATCACGTCGGTGATGAGGCGGGTGAGATCCTGGCAGTCGTTGGGGGCTTTCAGTGCCCTGGCTCGATTCCGGGCTTCGGCTGGCGCCAGGGGGGAAAGCAGCGCGGCGAAGCGGACACTGGTGTCGTCGCTGCTTTCGTGGGCACGGCGCAAGGCGCCGATGGCGCCTGAAAACGCCTTGAGTGGCTCAAGCTCCGGTATAAGGATGGCCAGTGCGCCGCATTCATGCAGGACCTCGAAGAAGGTGCCGGGTTCCTGCTCATGCAACGCTCGCTGGATTTCCTGCCATACCCGCTCCGGCACCAGGTCGCCGACCTCTCCCTGGTCCACCATCTGCCGCATCAGCGCCATGGTGGGTTCGGCAATGGTGAATCCCTGGGGCTGCAGGCGGGCAGCAAAGCGTGCAGTGCGCAGTATGCGCAGCGGGTCCTCGGCGAAGGCCTCGGAAACGTGGCGTAGTTTGTGATCCTGCAGGTCCTGGCGGCCGTGGAAGGGGTCGACAATTTCACCTGCGGTGGACTTTGCCATGGCGTTGATGGTCAGGTCACGGCGCTTCAGATCGTCCTCAAGGGGCACGTCCGGGGCGCTGTACACGGCAAACCCGTGGTAGCCTCGTCCCTGCTTTCGTTCCGTTCGTGCTAATGCGTATTCCTCCCGCGTGTCTGGGTGAAGGAATACCGGAAAATCCGCGCCTACCTGCTTGAAGCCCTGTCGCAACATGTCTTCCGGCGTTGCACCGGTGACCACCCAGTCCCGGTCTTTGACCGGCAGACCAAGAAGTTCATCACGGACGGCTCCGCCCACCAGATAGGTTTTCATGGATCGGGTTCTGCTCCTTGAGGGATGTTGCTCTAGGGATTATCCCGGCAAGGCGGGCCACAGGCAAACCGGTTGGCCACAAAAAAGCCCGGTATCAAACCGGGCTTGGTGGACTGCTTCTATACAACAGGCTCAGAATGCAGCACCGAGCTCAATCGCCGCGCCCAGATCGGCATCGCTGATCAGGCCGCCGATATCGAGGCGGGCACCGAAGGGCGACAGGCCGATACCGGCCGTAAACTGGGTGTCTTCCTCGATGCCATCGTTGTCGTCATTGCTGGCCAGGTTCTGGCGCACGCCGAAGCGAAGTTGGGCGTAGCGGAAAGCGTCGAATTCCGCGCCGAGGGCAACCCACTGGGTGTCATCCTCATAGCCGAAGGCTTTCTTTTCCGTCAGGTCCACTTCTGCGGTCAGCACGTGGAAGTCGCCTTTATGGGCGATGCCCGCGGTTACCATCGGGTCAAGTTCCAGAGTGCGCTTTTCCTCGTCGGGGCGGCTGGCTGCAGAGTCCAGCTCCATGGGGATCAGGTTCTTGACCGCAATGCCGGCATTCCACTGGTTGCGGGATCCGAAAGCGTAGGCGGCGCCCACGTCCAGGTTGAACCCGCTCTTGTCGGTCTGGTATTCGTCGCTGTCGAACTCGTCGTCTTCAAACCCGGAGACGGTTTCGGTGTATTGGAAGGTGCGCAGTTGAACGTATTTTGGCGATACGCCGAGTTGCAGCCGTGAGCTGTCCTGAAGCTCTATGGAAGTGGCGATGGAAAGGCCTACTTCGGCGACAGCGGAGGCCAGGATGCGGCCGCGGGACTCCAGGTCACGGTCGAGATCGGCGGCAATCAGGTCGACGGTGCTTGCGGTTTCCAGGTCGGCCAGAAACTGCTCGTCGTCCTCGTCAAACTCCCCGCGGACGGTGGCGCGGATGTTGCCGTTGGTGAAAAAGCCGACGGCAAAAGACTCCGTGGGCACGGCCAGGGCGACGCCCAGGCCGCCGTCAATCCGCACGGTGTCGCGGTCAAAGTCGTTGAGCTGACGTCTCAGGTCGCCGGCGGCTTGGCGGGCATCGTCCGGGTTGGACGTCTTGTCCAGTTCCTGGAAGCGATCAATCGTGTCCTGAATATCGTCGATCTGGTCAACGGTTTCCTCTTCGTCCGCAAAGCGGGCGTTGACGGAGGGCAGCATCAGACCAAAATCGTTGGACCATTCATGGTGGTCCGCAGCCATCATCGCCGGATTGGTGGCGCCCGCCGCAGCCGGATGGGCGACGGCGACACCGGTGCCGCCCATGGCAAAGGAGCGTGACGACATGAACGCCTGCGGGCTCGCGATGGCGGAGGTGGTGGCGATGGAAAGGCCGATGGCCAGTGATAGCTTGGTCAGACGGGTTGGGGTCATGATGAGTCCTGATGAAGCGATGATGCTAAGTTAAAAGTGACATGCAGTTCAGGTTAATCCAGTTGCCGCCGTGACTCACCGGTGATGCGGTAACGGTTTGTTTTTTTACTGTAAATAGCGGTAGTTTTTTGCCGCCTGGTTTCTGTGTGGCGGGCCCGGTGGGACATGAAATTATGGAATTCAGTCGGTTACAAAGGTTGGCGTGAATTTTTCATAAGGGCAGTGAACAGATGTTTTTTCGGAGAACCAACATGACCCTGCGGTGGATACTGATACCTGCGCTGATGGTGACAATGATCGGCTGCGCCCCCGTGGGCCAGCACCGGAACGCCGGTGCCGACGGGCAGCAGACCGAACTGGACCCGATTACCGTGCGAGTTAGCGGCTTCGGGACCTATGAGGAAGTGTCGAAAGATCGCCTGAACACGCGCAAGCGCCTGCTTGCCCGGCGTGCGTCCCAGTTGGATGCCTATCGCAACCTGGCGGAGCGGGTCTATGGCACCGTGATTTACGGCAGCTCAACGGTGAACGATTTCGTTTTGCAGAACGATATGTTCCGCACCTACGTTGATAGCTACATCCGTGGCGCCAAAATGGTTGCCGTGAATGAACACAGTGACGGCGTGGTGGAAACCGTTATGGAACTCAAGCTGGAGCCCAGGTTCCGTGCCTGTGTTTCCCGCGTAACCGATCGGGAAGTGCAGGACCTGTGCCCGATTCCGATGCCCAGAGGCAATGACAGCACCGGAGATTTCCAGAGCCGGGGCGTTGATTCCCTCTACTACCTCGAATAAGAGAACGATTTCCCATGAAGCTGGCTATTTCTGTTGTCACAGCGCTGTTGGTAATTGCGTGTGGCGGTGCCCAGGCAGTGGTGCTGGAGGGCGTCGGCCACGCCACCATTTACAACGATGACGTCGACAGCGCACGGCAGGAGGCTAAGAAGGCGGCGTTAAGGGATGTTTCCCTGCAGTACGAAGCCAGGATCAGTAGCCGCGACACCATGGAAAACGGTGTGGTGACGGAATCCCGCCTGCAGGTTGCCTCGTCGGCGCGGGCAAAGTCCGTTGAAGTGGTGGACGAGTACCGGCGGGGCAATCTGTTACGTGTCACGGTTCGCGCCGACATGTCAGCGGGCGGCCAGTGCCAGGCCGGCGATGCCGCGGAGTTGAGAAAGCGCGTGGCCGTGACCGGTTTTCCCATGGTGTATCCGGATCAGGCCCGGATAGGTCGAATAGGGGATGCCGGCGAAGTCTTGCCGCAATTGTTGCAGGCAGATCTGCAGAGAAGTGGCCAACTCCAGGTTTTTGGTGCGACCACCCAGCGCCTGTTTGATGACCTGCTTAATGCCCCAACGCACCAGAAATTCAACAATCGATTGAGCAACGTGATCCAGGTGGCTCGCGAGCTCGGGGTGCAGTTCGTGGTTACCGGTGTCATCCGTGATGTTGGCGTGTCCGACCCGGACGCCTGGGGAAGTTCTGTTATCGACCGCCTGCAACGGGGCATTGGTGCGGCGAACCAGAACCGGCGGTTTGTGGTGGACATGATGGTTTATGACGGCTTCAGCGGCGCACCTGTCTATCAGGAGCGGTTTTCGGCGGAGGCACGTTGGAATGCTGGGCCGGGGTCTTCTGATGGGTTCGGGTCGGCGGGTTTCCGGGAAACCGAGTACGGACAGGCTGTTGCGGGATTGATGAACAACATGGTGTCTGCGGTCAATGATGCGCTTGCTTGTCAGCCGTTCATCACGCGGGTGACCAGAGTCGACGGCGACAAGGTCACGCTGGATTCCGGAGCCACGGCAGGCTTGCGCCCGGGGGATGAGCTGAAACTCTATCGCAGTGCCAGTTTCTTCGATTCACCCGGGGCGACCCCGGAACTGGTGGACAGCCGCGCCACCATGACGGTGAACAATGTTCATCCGGACTTCAGCAACGGCAGCATTCCTGTCTATGGCGGGCTGATCAATATACAGCGGGATGACGTGGCTATCGTCTGGTAGGGCTGCTCAATCAGGCTGCGGCGGTTTCCGCAGCCACATCCCGGATCCTGCCAACCATGGCTCTCAGGCCGTTGCCCCGTGTGGGCGAGATGTGGCGGAACAGATCCAGTTGTTCGAACAGTTCGTCGATGTCCGTAGCCAGCAGGTCCCTGGGAGACTTGCCATTCAGGGCCACCAGGATAATGGCGGCAAGGCCGCGAACGATGATGGCGTCAGAGTCAATCAGCAGGTATAGCTTGCCACTTTGCTCATCGTAATGATGAATCAGCCACACCTGGCTCTGGCAGCCGTGGACGTAATTCTCTTCCCTGCGCTCGTCGTCCGGAAATGCCGGTAGCTGCTTGCCAAGGTCGATAATGAACGCGTAACGCTCTTCCCAGTCGTCCAGGAATTCAAAGCCATCCAGGACGTCTTCGAGGGTGGTGTCTTTCCCGAGCGGATTGTTCAAAAATTCCTGTTCAGCGGCAGTCATTACAGCATCCCCAGTTCAAGCTTGGCTTCGTCGGTGAGCATGTCATTGTTCCAGGGCGGATCGAAGGTCAGTTCGACGGTCACCTTGTCCACATTGGGTACATGCTCAAGCTTGGTCTTGACGTCTTCAGTGATCACCGGGCCCATGCCGCAGCCGGCGGCCGTGAGTGTCATCTTGACGTACACATGGTTGCCGTCTTCCGTGCCATTCTGTATTTCACACTCGTAGATCAGGCCCAGCTCCACCACGTTGACCGGAATTTCCGGGTCGTAGCAGTTGCGCATCGCTTCCCACACCTGGTTTTCGTTCACTGTACCGTCTTCGGGGGTGTCGAAGCTGCTTTCAAGGGGTTTCTTGCCCAGAGCATCGGCATTGTGGCCTTCAATACGAGCGAGGTTGCCGTTCACCGCCACGGTGAAGCTACCACCGAGTGACTGTGTGATGGTGACGAAGGTGTCCGACGGAATCATGATTTCGGTTCCGGCGGGCACCAGGCGTGCCTCTACTTCGCGTTTGGTCAGGACCACTTCCCGTTCTTGCATGCCTTAATGGGCCTCGTATTCTCTATCTGGTTTGTCGGGTTCAGGCGACTGTAAAGCTCTCGCCACAACCGCACTCTGCCGTCGCGTTCGGATTCCGGAACTGGAACAGGGAGTTAACCCCTTCAGTCACGAAATCAATTTCAATGCCGTTCACCAGAGGCAGATGCTCTTCCTTCACGTATACGTCCACGCCATCAATGTGAAACACCTTGTCGTCCGACGCGGCTTCTTCCACCCACTGGGTTTCATACTTGAAGCCGGAACAGCCGCTTTTCTTGATGGCCAGGCGAATACCTTTCGCCTCAGGCTTCTTGTCCAGTTGTTTGCGAACGTGTTTTACCGCTGTCGGGGTCATGGTGACCGCCACGGTTGGTGTGAAGACTTCGGCTGTCATATTTCCACCTCCATCAGGCAAACAGACGCTGGATTTTCTGCAGGGCAGTGAATAACTGTTCCACTTCCTCCAGCGTATTGTAAAACGCAAAGGATGCCCGGGCTGTACCGGGAACCCCGTAAAAGTCCATCAACGGCATGGCGCAGTGGTGGCCAGTGCGGATCGCAATGCCTTGCTGATCCAGCAGTGTTCCTATATCACTGGGGTGCAGGCCGGCGATTTTAAAGGACATGACCGGCACCTTTTGGCTGGCCGTACCGATGATTTCCATGCCCGGGACTGACTCGACGAGTTCGTTGGCGCGGGTGAGAAGCGCGTTTTCCGCCGCTTCCATGCCATTGCGATCGAGGTCGCCCAGATAATCAATGGCTGCGCCCAGGCCAACGGCCTCAGCAACCGGTGGTGTGCCGGCCTCAAACTTGTAAGGCAGCACGTTCCAGGTGGTGCGCTCGAACGACACCCGCTCGATCATCTCACCGCCCCCCTGGAAAGGAGGCATCTCTTCCAGCAACTGGGCCTTGCCGTACAGTACGCCAACGCCGGTTGGTCCGAACAATTTGTGGGATGAGAACACGTAGAAATCACAGCCCAGCACCTGTACGTCCGGCTGGAAGTGCGGCACCGCCTGGGCACCATCGATAACGGTGATCACGCCGTGAGCCTTGGCCTGCTCAATCAACGGTGCAATCGGGTTCACGGTGCCCAGGACGTTGGACACATGCGTCAGTGCCAGTACCCGGGTGCGCTCGCCCAGCAAACTATTGAGCGAGTCCAGATCCAATTCACCCTGTGGAGTGATCTGGATGGGAACCACCTTCGCGCCCGTGCGCTCGGCCACCATCTGCCAGGGCACGATGTTGGCGTGATGTTCCATATGGCTGACGAGAATTTCGTCACCAGGCTTGAGGCGGCCGGCCAGGCCATTGGCCACCACGTTGATGGCCTCGGTGGTGCCACGGGTCCAGATAATCTCGCGGGTGCTGCCAGCGTTCAGGAACGCGCGAACCTTCTCCCGGGCGCCCTCGAAGGCGCTGGTGGCGCGGTCGCCAAGCGTGTGGGCGCCCCGATGGACGTTGGAATGCATTTCCCGGTAATAGCGATCCATGGCGTCCAGAACGGCGATGGGCTTCTGTGACGAAGCGCCGTTGTCCAGATACACGAGGGGCTTGCCGTTGATCTGCTGATCAAGAATCGGAAAGTCCCGGCGGATCGCCTCGACGTCGAACGCCGCAGTGCCCGCCTTTTTGGCCATGGAAAGGTCTGTCATAACCGGTCAGGCCTCCTGAAACGTCTGATCGAAAAATTCATTCAGCCGGAGCTGGGCAGCGTCTTTGACCGCCTGAACCGGAATCTGTTCAACAAGTTCGTTAATGAAGGCCATTGTCAAAAGGGTATTGGCCTCGCGACGCCCGATGCCGCGGGATACCAGGTAGAACAGGGAAATCCTGTCAAGCTGGCCGATGGTCGCACCATGGGCACATTTGACGTCGTCCGCGTAAATCTCCAGCTCGGGCTTGGTATCGATCTCAGCACCGGTGGAGAGCAACAGGTTCTTGTTGTTCATGTTCGCGTTGGACTTCTGGGCATCCTCATGGATATGGATGCGGCCATTGAACACGGCGTGGGATTCGTCCGCAGCGATGTTGCGATAGGTTTCTTCGCTGTCGCAGTGGGCGGCCACGTGTTCAATAGAGGTATGGTTGTCGTAGTGCTGCTTGCCCTGGGTGACAACCACGCCGTTCAGCTTGCACTCACCGCCTTCGCCTTCCAGCCGAACCTGCAGGTCATGGCGACGCAGTGGCCCACCGAAGCCCACGCAGTGACTCTCGAAACGGGAGTTGGCGGCCTGGCGAACACCGGTAGCCCCGATGTGCTGTACATTTTCGCCTTCCATGACCAGCCGCACATTCGTGACCTGGGCCCCGTCTGCCAATACAAACTCGGTGACGGTATCCACCATGACCGGCTCCTCGCCGCTGGAGAGATATTCCTCTACCACCGTAATCTGACTGTGACGTGCGGCATCCACATAAATACGCGGGTACGCCGAGCCTGAAGCCGTGCCGGTTACTTCGTGCACGATGAACAGGGGCTGATCAAGAACCGCTTCCTTGTCCAGCTGGATGTACAGGCCGTCTTCAAAGCGGGCGGAGTTCAGTCGCGCCATCTGTACGGCACGAGTGTCCAGTGTGTTGTCCAGGCGCTCGGCCAGGCCCGCGGCCTCGTCATCGTCCAGATCGGCGAAACGTTGAATGCGGATGCCGTCCAGGTCCGGAAAGTCCGAGGCTTCTGGAATCATCACGCCGTTATGGAACACCACGCGATAACCGGGAATCGACAAGCTATAGCCATCCTTGCCGGTCGCGGGCAGGGTGTTGGCCAGTTCGTCGGTCAGCTTCAGGTGCCGGCTGGAGTATTTCCAGTTTTCGGTTTTGCGGGTGGGCAATGGCATATCCACCAGTGCCGTACCCCGTTGTTTGCGCAGCTCAAGCAACGGTTCGGGCAGCGAATGCCCGCCCGGCTCGAGGAAGGCGCTGGAAATGGTTGGTGCTGGTTTCATTCCACAGCCTCCTTAGCTGGCTGCACTGGGGGTGGCTTCTTCGTCTTTCACGCCGAGCCAGCCGTAGCCACGCTCTTCGAGCTCGAGGGCCAGCTCTCGACCCCCGGATTTGACGATCCTGCCACCGGCCAGTACGTGAACATGGTCTGGCACAATGTGGTTCAGCAGGCGTTGGTAGTGAGTCACCATCAGAATGGCACGGTCTTCGGCGCGCAGGGCGTTTACGCCCTTGGAAACCACCTGCAGGGCATCAATGTCGAGCCCTGAGTCTGTCTCATCCAGAATGGCCAGCTTTGGCTGCAGCAACAGCGCCTGAAGAATCTCATTGCGCTTCTTCTCGCCACCGGAGAAGCCTTCGTTGACACCGCGCTTGAGGAACGCCGGGTCCAGGTCCACCTGTTTGGAAACCTCTTTGGCCAGCTTCATGAACTCCGCGGCGTTCATCTCCGGCTCGCCACGGTGTGTGCGCATGGCGTTGACGGCGGTACGCAGGAACTGCAGGTTGCTGACGCCGGGAATCTCCACCGGATACTGGAACGCCAGGAAAATACCTTCACGAGCCCGCTCTTCGGTTTCAAGGTCCAGCAGGTTCTCGCCGTTCAGGCTGATTTCGCCCTGGGTTACCTCAAATGTCTCATTGCCTGCCAGCACCTGGGACAGGGTGCTCTTGCCTGAGCCGTTGGGGCCCATGATGGCGTGAACTTCCCCGGCCTTGATCTCCAGGTTGATGCCCTTGAGGATCTCTTCACCCTCAACGGATGCGTGCAGGTTCTTGATGCTTAGCATTTCTGGCGTCTCTCTATAATCTGAAAACTGGAATCTGAAAATCTGTATATGAGCCTGGGCTTAACCAACGGACCCTTCAAGGCTGACTTCAAGCAACTTGCCAGCTTCCACGGCGAACTCCATCGGCAGCTCCTTGAACACCTCTTTACAGAAGCCGTTCACAATCATGGAAACCGCCTGCTCCGGGTCGATGCCACGCTGGCGGCAGAGGAACATCTGCTCGTCGCTGACCTTGGAGGTGGTTGCCTCGTGCTCAACGATGGCCGACTTGTTCTTGCTCTCGATGTAAGGGAAGGTGTGGGCGCCACAGCGGTCGCCGATCAGCAGCGAATCACACTGGGTGTAGTTACGTGCACCTTCCGCACCCGGGCCGAACTTCACCAGCCCGCGATAGGCGTTGGAACTCTTGCCGGCGGAAATGCCCTTGGAAATGATGGTGCTGGACGTGTTCTTGCCCAGATGAATCATCTTGGTACCGGTATCCGCCTGCTGGTAATTGTTGGTCAGTGCCACCGAGTAGAATTCGCCCACGCTGTTGTCACCGCGCAGCACGCAGCTCGGGTACTTCCAGGTGACGGCAGAGCCGGTCTCAACCTGGGTCCAGGAGATCTTTGAGTTCTTGCCAATAGCGGCGCCACGTTTGGTGACGAAGTTGAAGATGCCGCCTTTGCCATTCTCATCGCCCGGGTACCAGTTCTGCACCGTGGAATATTTGATCTGTGCATCGTCCAGGGCCACCAGTTCAACAACGGCAGCGTGAAGCTGGTTTTCGTCGCGCATCGGCGCGGTGCAGCCTTCCAGATAACTGACGTAGCTGCTGTCCTCGGCGATGATCAGGGTGCGCTCAAACTGACCGGTGTTGGCCGCGTTAATGCGGAAGTAAGTGGACAGTTCCATGGGGCAGCGAACACCCTTGGGTACGTACACGAACGTGCCATCTGAAAACACGGCGGAATTCAGGCCCGCAAAAAAGTTGTCGCCTGCAGGAACCACAGAGCCCAGATACTTTTTCACCAGTTCCGGGTAGTCCTGAATGGCCTCCGAAATGGAGCAGAAGATGACGCCAGCCTTGGCCAGCGGCTCCTTGAAGGTGGTCGCCACCGAAACGGAGTCGAATACGGCGTCAACAGCCACGCCGGCGAGCTTTTCACGCTCGTGCAGTGGAATGCCCAGTTTCTCGTAGGTCTTGAGCAGCTCAGGGTCGACTTCGTCGAGGCTCTGGGGCATGTCTTCCTTGCGCTTGGGCGCGGAGTAATAGGAAATCGAGTTGTAGTCGATTTTCGGGTAACCCACGTGTGCCCAGTCCGGCTCGTCCATTTCCAGCCAGCGACGGTAGGCCTTCAGGCGCCATTCCAGCATCCATTCCGGCTCTTTCTTGATGGCGGAAAGGCGGGCAATGACGTCTTCGTTAAGGCCGGGCTCGAACGTGTCGGCTTCGATGTCTGTCACGAAACCGTGTTCGTATTCCCGTTTGATCAGCTCGTTCACCTCTTTATCGGTGGTCGCCATGATCGTCGCTCCGTATTCTCTCATCTCGGGCCTTGCAGCCCCTGGTGTCGCCGGTAGTCTCGTGTTCAGGGCTGCCGGGCGGATGTCATAAATTCATGCGTCGCAGTGATCGCCCCAGATCTGGGTGCGCCCTGCAATCGGTTTTTGGATGACGGATTGGGTGCGGCCCTGTTGAAAATCAAGGGCAATATCCGTTTCTTCTGGTGAGTGAGTATACAATACCAGAGTAAAATAGTCAGGTATTAAATTGCGCGTGTCGTGATTATACCTTAATCGACCCTTGTGGCACTAAGGGTGCGGTAATCGAGTCGATAGCCAGGCTATTTGTGCCTTTAGGCGGTGCGTGTCTTCCTGTCTGCGACTAAAGCCCAATATGGTTATTTTCGGCTAACATGTGTACGCTGACCGGCGCAGGTAAAGCGTGCCTGCAGGGAATGATCAGGAGACCGTGACATGCACTCAGAACCGATGAAGCCCCGCGCGGCTATGGCACCGTTCAGTGCGCGAGTGACTTCGTTGATTGCCGGGCATCTGGAGCGAGGTCGGGTAGGGGTGGAGGCTGTTGCCTCTCAACTGCACATGAGCCGGCACACGCTCCATAAAAGATTGAAAGAAGAAAATCTGACCTTTGCTGCGTTGCTTGAGGACATCCGGCGTGAACGGGCGCTGGCCTACCTGAAGGATCGCAGTAAGCCCCTGGTGGAAATCGCTGAACAGCTCGGGTTCTCCGAACTCAGTGCTTTCAGCCGTGCGTTCAAACGCTGGATGGGTAAATCGCCAGGAGCCTACCGCTCGCGGGTTGCTTAAGGAATATTGAAAACGCCGGGGCCGCAAATTTGTGCATGCCCCGGCGGTTTGTTGCCTGGTGGTCAGGCTTTCTTGAAGATCAGCGTGCCGTTAGTGCCGCCGAATCCAAAGCTGTTGCTCATCACCAGAGGCAGGTCCACGTTGTCCTGCCGCTCTCTCACGATGGGGTAGCCTTCGGCGCCTTCATCCAGGTTCTCGATATTGGCAGACGGAGCAATAAAGTTCCCCCGCTGCATGATCAGACTGTAGATGGCTTCGTGCACACCGGCTGCGCCCAGGGCATGGCCGCAAAGTGGCTTGGTTGAGCTCAGTGGCGGTATCTTGTCGCCAAAGGTTTCCTTCAGCGCTTTGAGTTCGGTGACATCCCCCGCCGGCGTGCTGGTGCCGTGGGTGTTGACGTAGCTGATCTCGCCATCAACGTTTTTCATCGCCTGCTGCATGCAGCGAATGGCGCCTTCGCCGCTGGGCGCCACCATATCGGCGCCATCAGAGGTTGAGCCGAAGCCGACCAGTTCGGCCAGGATGTTGGCCCCACGTGCTTCTGCATGCTCCAGGGCTTCCAGTACCAGAATGCCGCCGCCACCGGAAATCACGAAACCGTCCCGATCCCGATCATAGGTGCGGGAGGCTTTTCCGGGAGTGTCGTTGTATTTGGTGGAGAGCGCACCCATGGCATCGAACATCAGGCTCAGCGTCCAGTGGATGTCTTCACCACCACCGGCAAACATCACGTCCTGGCGACCCAGCGCAATCATATCGGCGGCGTGGCCAATGGAGTGGGCGCTGGTGGCGCAGGCGGAGGTAATGCCGTAGTTGATGCCGGTAATGCCGAATGCCGTAGCAAGAGAAGCATTGATGGCGCTGCCCATGGTGCGTGGCACACGGTACGGACCTACCCGGCGGATGCCTTTCTCGCGGTGGGTATCGATCGCATCCATCAGCTCGACCGTTGACGCACCACCAGCACCGGTGATGACGCCGGTTGAGTTGGCGCGGATGTGCTCTTCCGTCAGCCCGGCTTGCTCAATGGCTTCTTTCATCGCCAGGTAGGTGTAGCCCGAGGCCGGGCACATGAAGCGCATCAGCTTGCGGTCAATCAGTTCCGGCAGGTTGAGGTCAATCTGTCCGCACACATGGCTGCGCAGACCGTTGTCCTTGGCTTCCTGGCTAAAGCCAATGCCAGGTATTGAATCCCGCAGGGACCGGGTTACTTCGTCTTTATTGGTTCCGAGGCTGGAGACGATTCCCATGCCTGTAATAACAACACGACGCATTTAATGGCTCCTAGAAGTCATCCGTAGAATTGAACATGCCGACCTTCAGGTCTTTGGCGGTGTATATTTCCCGGCCATCCACTTCCATACGGGCATCGGCAATGGCCATGGTGAGCTTGCGGCGGATGACCCGTTTGATGTCGAGGTGATAACGCACGAGTTTGTTCGTGGGTAGCACCTGGCCGGAAAACTTCACCTCACCGCTTCCAAGCGCGCGCCCCTTGCCTTCACCTCCGGTGGCTGCCAGGAAAAAGCCCACCAACTGCCACATGGCGTCCAGGCCCAGACAGCCGGGCATGACCGGATCGTCCACAAAATGAACCTTGAAGAACCAGAGGTCCGGGTTGATGTCCAGCTCGGCAACGATGCTGCCTTTGCCATAGAGCCCGTCGGTTTCGCTGAAATGGGTAACGCGGTCCATCATCAGCATTTCATTGATGGGCAGTCGCATCTTGCCGGGGAAGAGCGTGCCTTGTCCGCAGGCTTCCAGATCGGCCTTGGTAAAGTGATCAGGGGTCATAATGCCAGTGTTCCTGTTACAAAATGGTTTCTTATACTTTAGCTGGTATTACCGCTAAGGCTATTGACCATTGGTTGCAGTTTGCAGTCGGGCACAAATTTTCTGTGACGATTTTCCACTTCGCCATGGCGACGCCACCCTGGCCAACGACTCCGGAGGTCAGCGCCCCCCGGATTTTTCGGATACCTGCTTCGTCAGTTCCTGCAGCTGTTGCTGAACCGCCTTTAACTGGCGTGCGATCTCGTCCCGTTCATCGTGGGCTTTCTGGGCCTGCTCCGCGTTCTGTTCTTCACTCATGACTTCCAGGATCGCCCCGATCATCATGTTGAGGAATACGAACGCCGTCAGGAATATGAACGTCAGGTAGTAGAGCCAACTGAGCGGGTAGGATTCCATCGTGGCATACATTACATCCGTCCAGTCCTCGAAGGTTGCCACCCGGAACAGAGTAAGCATGGCTATGGCGACATCGCCCCAAAGGGTCTCGTCCACGTCGGCAAAGAACATTGAGCCCATGGCCGCATAAATGTAGAAAATGATAAACATCAACAGGGCGATGTAGCCCATGCGCGGGATGGCTTTCAGAAGAGAGTTGATCAGGAATCGCAGCTCTGGCACCACAGAGACCAGGCGCAACACCCGGAACACTCGCAACAATCGGCCAAGCAGCACGGCGTCGGAGTTGTCCAGTGGAATAAGGCTGCCAACCACGACCAGTGTGTCGAACAGGTTCCAGCCGTCCATCAGAAAGCGTTTCTTGTTGGGGCAGGCAGCAAAACGGAACAGGATTTCTATCAGGAAAAACAAGGTGATGGCGTTGTCCATCACGCTAAGGGAACCCTCCACCAGTGGCGGAAGCTCATAGGTCTTTGCGCCAATGGTGAGCGCCGACAGGATGATAATGCCGATAACCACGCTCTGGAATATCCGGCTGGACTCAATGCGGCGCAGTTGTTCGAATCCGGTTGTGGGGCTTGGTTGGGCAGACATGGGAAAACAGCAACTCCATAACGATCGCGGAGCCTGAATTCTAAAGGGAGTGGGCCGGATTGGGTAGCGGGAACTGTGCTCAGGCGTTGGCGAGTATGATCCGCCACTGCTCTTCAGTAACGGGCATCACCGACAGGCGGTTGCCACGCCTGATCAGCGCCAGGCCATCAAGCCCCGGCAGGGACTTGATTTCATCCAGTGGGATCAGTCGCGGCAGCTTTTTCTCAAAGGCCATATCAACGGCCTGCCAGCGTGGCTTGTCCGGTGTGCTTTTGGGGTCGTAGTAGGGCGAGTTTTCCCGGAACTGGGTCGGGTCCGGATAGGCGGACGTGACGACGCGGACAATCCCTGCCACGCCAATGTGTTTGCAGCTGGAGTGGTAAACAAGCACGTCGTCCCCCTCGGCCATTTCCTGCAGGAAATTTCGCGCCTGATAGTTGCGCACTCCGTCCCAGGGGATGGTCTGATCCTTCGCGTTCTCAAAGTCATCAATGCTGCATTCGGACGGTTCGGTCTTGACCAGCCACTTTGCCATCGCTCGGCTCCCGACATGGTGAGGTTATACAGTATAACCAAAATCCGGCTCGTCTGGCCGTTATGGCACAGTCACGCTGTCAAAGGGTATGGGGCAGGACGCCGTAGTAGATTGCGCTGAAGTGCAGGGCGCTGCCGCCGATGACGAACAGGTGCCATACCGCATGCATGTAGGGAATGCGGTCCGCGAGGTAGAAGCCGACGCCGGCTGTATAGACCACGCCACCCGCGATGGTCAGGTAGAGGGCTGTCTCGCTGATGCTCGCTACCAGGTCCGATGAGGCGAAGGTGATCAGCCAACCCATGGCAATGTAGATACCTACACGTGCCAGTTTGAAGCGGTTCTGGAAGATGACTTTCAGAACCACGCCGGTAGCCGCCAGGGACCAGATGATGGCAAACAGGGTCCAGCCGCTGGTACCGCGCATGTTGACCAGCAGGAAAGGGGTGTAGGTGCCGGCGATCAGCACGAAGATGGCGCAGTGATCCAGGGTCTTGAACAGCGCTCGCATCCGGGGATGGCGAGCACCATGGTAAAGCGCCGATGCCAGGTAAAGCATGATCAGGGACGCGCCAAAAATGCTGAAGCTTACAACCTTCCAGACATCACCCAGTTGGCTGGCCGCGACGATCAATGCAACCGTGCCGATCACGCTAAGAAGGGCGCCGAGGCCGTGGGTGGCACTGTTCAGCCATTCCTCGATACGGTGATGGACGGATTCTTCGGGGTTCTCGCGAGCTTTCATGGGTACCTGGTTCGGTTCTGTCATGCCGCTACGGTACTTCAGCGTACAGGTGTACGCAATAGACGAAGTGTGACGTGTTGTTCAGCTCGAGCCTGTAAGAACGCTGTTCGACGGATTATCCCGAACTGCGGCCGTTGCCGGTGGCCTTCTTCAGCCTTGAGAAAGTTGCCGGCACCACGCCCAGCCACGACGCCAGCTGGTTGTCCGGCACCCGCTTGATCAGCTCGGGATACTCGTCCAGCAACAGCCGGTAACGCTCTTGGGCCGGCATGGTTTGCTTGCGGAACTCCCTCATGCTGGTCAGTTCGGCGACTTCCTCCGTCAGCACAATGGCGAACTTTTCCCAGGCGCCATCCCCCTGTGCCTGGACTGCTGCCCGGAACGCGGAAAAATCGGCCACCCATAGTGTTGCGGGGGTAACGGCTGTGAGGCACAGGGTGTTGCGGGAAGTTCGGCTTCTGCCAAAGACAGGCCAGATCAGATCCCCTTCCGTGAAAAAATGGTGGATGGCCACCTTTCCCGCCAGTGATTCCCGGAACAGTCGAAGCACACCGTGCTGGATCAGGTACACGTTACCCCAGGGGCGGTTGTGTCGCTCCAGATCGGTTTCAGCGTCCACCCGGCATTTCTGGAACAGTCCGCCCAGTTCACTGACGAAGCGCTGTTGGGGGTTGTCGCTGTCGTTGCTCAGATGAATGCCAAAGCAGTGGCTGAGCCCGCTGAGTAACGCATGGGACTCCGGCGCGGGCTCATGCCAGATAATATCCCGGTGTCGCTCTGCCAGCATGCAGGGGGGCGATGAGCTGGCAATCGGTTCCTGTTTCATGGGAGCACCTTGGCTGAGTCGGTTGTCGGAGTTTGGCATCTGGATAGGTACATTCAAAATAAATTAAACCAGTTTGTCTTAGCGGCTGAATCAATATTCCTGCTGGTGTTAAACTCGGTGCCTTTCTTGCCCTGTACCGGAGTCAGCATGGCCGCGGCCCTCGCACTGTTCTACAAACTGCTCCCCCTGTATATCACGGTTGCCCTGGGTTGGGTTGCCGGGCGTTATCTTCAGGCCAGCGGTAAACACATCGCCGGTATCATGCTCTACATTGTAACGCCCTCTGTGGTGTTTTCCGGCGTTATGGCGGCACCGCTCTCGACGGAAGTGATCCTGTTGCCACTACTGGTTTTTACGCTGTGTTCGGTGCTCGGTTTTGCGCACATGAGGATTGCCCGCGGAATAATTTCGGACGGCAGTGCCAGTCTTATTCCGTTGTCGGTGGGCACGGGCAATACCGGTTATTTTGGCATACCGGTGGCATTGCTGCTGTTTGGTCAGGAAGGACTGGCGCTTTATATCGTGTGCATGCTGGGTACGACGCTGTTCGAGAATTCCGTGGGCTTCTATCTGGCCGCCCGGGGACGATACAGCCTCAAGGATTCCCTCGTGAGGGTGGCGCGGCTGCCTTCAGTCTACGCCTTTATGTTGGCGGTTGTGCTGAACCTGAACGGATTTTCCATCCCGGATGTTTTCACGCCGCTTTTCGACAACCTTCGTGGGGCCTACAGCGTCCTCGGCATGATGATTATTGGCATGGGGATTCTCAGTTTCCGCGGGCTGGCGGGCAACCCGCGTTTTACCGGCCTGGCGTTCTTCGGCAAGTTCGTGTCCTGGCCGCTGGCGGCCATCGTGCTCTGGTGGCTGGATGCCCGTTTCTTTGGTATCTATAACCTGGCCGTCTACCAGGCGATTTTCCTGATTTCCATAACGCCCATTGCCGCCAATACGGTGGTCATAGCCACGCTGCTGGACACCGCGCCAAAACAGGCCGCCGGTACCGCCTTGCTGAGCACCTTGTTTGCCCTGGCGTTTATTCCGGTGATGGTGGCCCTGGTTATGCCGTAACCCGGGGAGCGGTGCGTAAGGTGAACAAGCCCGCTATCAGGCCGGTGAGCGCGCCAAGCCAGTGGGATTGGACGATGACATGGCCCCCAATCAATGGGTTTTCGCCAACCGCCGGGTATAGAAACACCTCCGTTGCCATCTTCAGCAGAATGAATGCCAGTATGGTGATGCTCCAGCGGGTATCCGTTTTGATATTGAACAAGGCCGTAAACACCAGAAGCCCATGAAGACAGCCTGAAAACCCCCGATACCAGTCAACCTCGGGCGCCGCCAGAAACAGACCTGAAGAGATGGCGAGAGGGGAGAGAATCAGGTAGCTTATCCAGCTCGGCAGGGGTGGATGCCTTGTGAACAACAGGCCGGTTACCAGTAGCCCCGCCAGGTTGAGTAGCAGGTGGTTCAGGCCCAGGTGGGTCCAGTGGCCGGTGAGCAGCCGCCAGTACTCGCCGCCAGGAATACCCTCACGAGACCATTCCAGAGCGCTTGCCGGCCACAGGAATGCAGCCGCCAGCAGCGCTGCCAGTACCGTGAATCTCGGCCAGCAAGGGAATAGTTGTGGTGATCGTGTGTGTGTCATAAATACACGGCGTTACGCAAAACGCCTGGTGCCCTGCTTGCGAAGTGATTAGATTTTGTGCACCCCCTCAAAACAACAAAACAGGGATGTTCAATGCAGTTCAAGTTTATACAGGTTGTTGCGGCCATAATCACCCTTATGCTCCTTGCTGTAACCCCTGTGGTTGCGGACACCAGCACGGTTCG
This sequence comes from Marinobacter sp. Hex_13, assembly GCF_001566815.1. Classification (NCBI taxonomy): domain Bacteria; kingdom Pseudomonadati; phylum Pseudomonadota; class Gammaproteobacteria; order Pseudomonadales; family Marinobacteraceae; genus Marinobacter; species Marinobacter sp. Hex_13. Next base: position 13,258 of record NZ_LSMM01000048.1, on the reverse strand, counting down.
TGATATCTGGATCGACGGCCATGAGTACGCAGCGGTGCTGGAGGAGAACTTGCGGGTGGACAACGCCCGGGATTCCGACCTTGCCGGCACTCACTATAAAGGGCACTTCCCGGAATACCCGGGCAGTTGGGTGAGGGTTTCCCGCCTGGACAGCGGCTGGGAAGGCTTGGCGTACGTTTTCGGGCGCATGCATGCCATCGGCGATGCCCCTCGTGCCAGTCGGGTGACCAGTTTTAGTACCAGCCAGTTGGAGGCGCCGCAGTGCGGTCTTGATCATCTCCATGGCCGAACATTCATCACTCCGCAAAGCTTGACCGGTCGTGCCATGGCGCAGGCGGTCTCCGCCAGTTACGACACACTCTGCGCAAACAAGGTAGACGGCGCCTGCCTGATGCTGGAACTTGAGCTGGCGTTTGACCAGCAGTTCCTGGATCGCTTCCCGGGCGACTTCCAGGGCCGTGCAGGAGCCATACTGAATATGGTGGAGGGCTTCTACGCCGATCAGTTCGGGATTGTGTTCGATACCTTATCGCTGACGTTCACCGGGCCGGGGACGTTCGACAGCACCACGGATGCGGGAACCCTGCTGGACGACGTAACTGCCCGGAGAGGCGCCCGAATTTTACCGTTCCTGGAAAGCGAACGGTCGATATTTCACCTGATCAGCGGTCGCGATTTTGCTGGCTCCACGGCAGGTCTGGCGTGGGTTGGTACGGTGTGTTACTCGCAAGGCTATGCCTCCGGTATTACCAATGCTTATAACTCTAACGCAACCACTGCGGTTGTGATCGCCCACGAGATTGGCCATAACCTGGGGGCAAGCCACGACTCGCCAGATAATGGGTGCGATGAAGGCGTAAATATCATGAGCCCTTATGTGGTGTCCTCGGCCACGCAGTTTTCCCAGTGCTCCGACGATGCCATCGCCAACAGGATTTCCCAGCTAAATTCGGTCGAACAATGTTTTAACTTCCCGGCGGATGCGGGGCTCACCGCCGTCTCCGGAAACCCGAGTGAGGTTCAGGCTCAGTCGTCGTTTCAGGCGCATTTCGACATTGCGTATCGCCGGGCTGCCGAGCCAGCAGACGGCCTTGTCGTTGCCGGGGCTATCGGTGATCAGGAGGGGCGCTTGCTGGGCGTCAGTGTAGGTGGCGCAGCCTGTACCTTGCTGGGCACCGATGCCTATGACTGTGGTGAAATACAGGCTAGAACGGGGCTTCAGCTCAGCGTTCACGCGGTTGCCGGCGATCGCCCAACTTTCAGTTTGCTGCAGAATGTGAGTCTGGCCAGCAACAGCGGTGACGTTAAGGATATCCGGCCGATAAACGATTCGATACTGACGGAAATTGCGGTTACCGACAATGAGTCTGGGACGACGGGAGATCCGGACGACGCTGAACCGACATCAGGCACGCCGGAAGCCACCGGCTCGGATTCCGGAGGCGGTGGTGGTGGCGGTTCCGTTTCCTGGTGGTGGCTTGTGGCCGCAGTATTCGCGGCAGGCCTTCGTGGTCAGGGCCGTGTGGGCCAGCCAGTACGAGTTATCGGACTTCCGGGCTGGCGGAACTGACTGACGCCTGTTTGGCGCCTTCAATATCCTTCCGGGCATGACGCACTACGCTGACACCCGCGGTAATAGCCAAGCCGCCCATGATGGTCGCCACGGCCAGGTCAGGCCACGCAGTGCCAGTACCAAATACCCCCAGGGCGGCCACCATGACAGCGACATTGCCGATAGCATCGTTGCGACTGCACAGCCACACCGAGCGCATGTCTGAATCGCCATCCCGGTAACGGAACAGTATCAGTGCCACAACGACGTTTGCCACCAGTGCCATAAGGCCCACGACCCCCATGGTCAGCGGCTCCGGTGTGATGCCGCTCTGAAGTACCCAGATGGCCCGGGCGAGTACGATGACACCGAAAACGGCCATCGTAATACCTTTCACCAGGGCGGCCCGGCCGCGCCAAAGCATACCCATGGAAAGTACGGTCAGGGACAGCACGTAGTTGGCGCTGTCGCCAAAGAAGTCGATGGCATCGGCCATCAACGACACCGACCCGGATTGAAGGCTTGCGATGCCTTCCACCAGAAACATTGCAAGGTTGACCCAAAGCGCAATCCACAATGCCTTTCGAAAGCCTGGAGCGGGGGATTTTGGGTTGGGGGCGGAGCAGCTACTGCAGGCCATGAATACCTCCTTATGTGAGACTGTATTCATTAAAAACCCTGTAGCTACTACAGAGTCAAACCCCGTCGCGAAATTGGTGTTCAGCGAGAGCCGTGAGTGCCGGGAATATGGTTGTGGTTGCCGGAGGACGCTTCATGGGCCGGCTCCGAAGTCAGTCCGCCGAGGATGCCGCACTCGCTGACTGTACGGCCTTCGGAGCAGGCATGCTGCAGTTGTTCAAGGGTATCTTCCAGGCTTTCAAGCTCCTGCAAACGCTCGCGTACATGGCTGAGGTGCCGAGCCAGAAGGGCATCCACCTCACTGCAATCAGAGTCCGGCTGGTCGGCCAGGCGTATGAGCTCCCGGATTTCGTCCTGTGCCATATCCAGGTTACGGCAACGTTTGATGAACAGCAGGCGATCAAGGTGGCTTTGCCGGTATTGGCGATAGCCACTGGCCAGGCGGTCGGGTGCCGGCACCAGCCCGATTTTTTCGTAGTAGCGAATGGTTTCTACCGGAATGCCTGTGGTTTTCGAGATTTCGCCAATTTTCATGGTTGTTCGCCTGCCGTTTGTCCGCCAAGACCGTTATGGGTTCTTGACCGGCTTCAATGGTTCCAGATTTTTCCGGTTGGCCAGAAATTCAGGCCGTGGTTTATTGCCACAATAAGGCTCTTCCAGAGTATTGTGAATGCTGTTGTAAACGAAAAACAGGTTGCTTCGCGGCCAGCACGACATATTCACGTTGGAACCATGCAGCGTGTTGCACTCGAAGATGATCAACGACCCCGGTGGGCCCTTCGGTGCCTCAATGGCGTTCTCGTCCATCAACCGGGTCAGACTGGCGGCGTCCGGCACCCCGAGATCCTGGCTCTTGAGGGATTCCTTGTAGTTGTCCTCCGGCGTGCGACCGACGCAGGGGATAAAATACTTCTGGGAACCCGGAATCAGCATCAACGGGCCGTTAAACTCGTTGTTGTCGGTCATCACGATGGAACAACTGAGGCTGCGCATGCGCGGCATGCCATCCTCGCTGTGCCAGGTTTCGAAATCGGAATGCCAGTTGAACCCCTTGCCTTTGAAACCGGGCTTGTAGTTGATCCGCGACTGGTGAATGTAGACCTCGCTGTCCAGCAACTGACGCACGATGTTGAGCAGGTGAGCATCACGGGTCAGCCGGTCAAAGCGTTCCGAAATGTCATGAATGCCGAAGATGGATCGAATCTCCTCCTTTCCGGGCTCAAGGATGGTGCCCTCAGACAGCTTGAGGTCGTCATCGTCCTCGTAGTCTTTAAGCTCTTTGATAAACCCGTCCATCTCGTCCTTGGAGAAGAAGGAATCAAAAAACAGAAACCCCCTCTCATCGAACTCTCGCACCTGTCTGGCGGACAGTGGGCCGTCAGACAGGCGCTCCGAAGGGGTGTGTACCACAGATCCAGTCGCTCAAACATGCCAAGTTTGCGTTCGAGGCGTGTCGGAAACAGGTCTTGTGGGCGTGCCATATGTGTCCTCCTTTTTGCGGTAGATAAACAAATCCGTTGGGGTCTTAAGATGTATTTCAACCGTTGATATGGAGGGGCCCTTGAAACATCTTCGAGCGAGGCTACCGTTTGAAAAGTCCACTACCAACCGGCCATGAGTCGTGATCCTTTGAACAGTGAACGTTGATTGCCGAGGATCAGACGGTGGTTGTTTACGTGTTTTTTACGATTTACGGGTGCCCAACTCCTTTTCATGCTTCTACTATGGAAGGTTAGGAGCGTTCAGGGGAGGAAGGGTATGCGGTTGCCGTTATCAATCAGAGTGTTGTTGCTTTTGGTTCTTCCGGGGTTGGCTGCCTTGCCGGGTGCCGCCAATGGTGCTTTTCGCTGTGGCTCGTCACTGGTGGACGTCGGCGACTGGCCAGTGGAGGTTGAAGAGCGCTGCGGTGCGCCGGATTACGTAGCGACCTACCCAACGGCCACCGTTCCCGGAATAGGTGTTGTGGGCGAAGTCGAGCATTGGTACTACAACCCCGGCCCACAGGGATTTATTCGCCGCCTTGAATTCAGGAATGGCAAGCTCCGGCATGAGCACAGCCTGGGCTATGGCTTCGCCGGCGACAGTGCCGGTGACTGCTCTCCGGCGCGGCTGCAAAGCGGGCTCAGCGAATTCGAAATGGTGGCCTATTGCGGTGAGCCGCTTTCCCGGCGGGTCACCTGGGAACCCGTTGGCCGTGGATCAACGGTCGCCGGCCACTACCGTGCCGATCAACTGGTGCCTGTGGAAGAGTGGCTGTACGAGACTGGAAAGACCCAGTTCCGCCGCATCGTCAAGTTGCGTAATGGGCGGGTGGTTCACGTGGAGACCGCGAAGAAACCAACGGGAAACTGATTATGGCCCGATTCAGCGATGGACTGCCCGCACCCTCGGTGCTGATGTTTGACTGGCATGGCACGCTGGTGGATACGCACGATGCCATGTTCAGCGCCATGGAAGAGATGCTGCCGCAGTTGGAAGACCTGGGCCTGGTGGACCGGCTGCTGCCCGAGGACAAATGTCGCACCTCAGACGATGCTCGCCTGGTCCGTTACATACGGATCTTCCGACGGCTGCACCCGCGCATTCTGGCGGAACGGCGGGTATCACGCACCGACATCTTCAACGCCATCTTTGGCGACGATAAAGACGCCAAGCTTGTCGCCCATAAAGCCTACAACGATTGTTACCGGAAATACTTCGGCAAGGTACGGCCCTTCCAGCAGGGCGCCTACGAGTACCTGACCGCCATGAAGGAAATGGGCATCCAGCTGGCGGTGTCCACCAACCGCAACCGGGAGTTCCTGGACAAGGAGCTGAGCATGGTGGACGAGGGGCGCTGGCGCAACCTGTTTGACGCTACGGTGTGCGCCGACGATGTCACCGAGTACAAGCCCGACCCGGAAGTGATTACCCGCGTGCTGGAGAAACTGGGGCTGCCAGTCGACGAACAGGCCTGGTATGTGGGCGATAGCTACGTGGATATGCTCACGGCCAACCGTGCCGGGGTATCGGGTGTTTTCTACAACGGCGCCTGTTGGGAGCCGGATCGAATTGACAGTTGGTTCAGTTACCGCGACGCTCCGGCCGCCATACTGGACAGTTTCGAAGACCTCATAGACCTGCTGGCGTTGTTGGAGCGACATCAGCCAAAGGCGTTTCGGGCCACTCCGGCGGAAGTCCGGCCACGGCCCTACCCGCGGCCGGAACCGCCACAGCCCCGCATTGAGCCGGACTGGCATCCTGCCGTGGTCAGCCTGATCCGCCCGTCGGTGGTGTTGTTTGACTGGCACGCCACGCTGGTGGATACCCTGGACGCCATGTATCACGCGGTGGATGATATGTTCCCGGAATTCGAGGAACTGGGCCTGGTCAGCCGTATGCTGGCGCCGGAAGACAGCAAGACACCGGAAGACGCTCGGCTGGTGGCTTACGTGCGGGAGTTTGCCAAGCTTCACCCCAAGGTTCGGGCCGACCGCAAGATTTCGCGCACCGATATTTTCGAGGTCTTGTTCGGGGAGGATCAGGAGGCCAAGCAGATCGCCCACAAAGCGTTCAATCGTCACTACCGCGAGCACTACGGCACGGTGAAAGCCTTTGAGCCGAAGGTGCGGGCCGTTCTTGAGGGACTTCGGCGGATCAATATTCAGGTGGGTGTTATTACCAATCGTGACCGGGAATTCTTCGAGCATGAGTTGGCCGCCGTAGAGGACACCGGCTGGACGCATCTGTTTGATGTGGACGTCTGTGGAGACGACACGCCGCTGAGAAAACCTCATCCCGATCAGCTTTATCTTGCCGTGCAGAAGCTGGATTACCCGCCAGACCCGAGCGTCTGGTACGTAGGTGACAGCACCACAGACGTGATAGCCGCCAAACGCGCCGGCATGACGGCAGTGTTTTTCAACGGTGCGCAGTGGGATTTGCCCTGGCTGAACCGGATCTTTCCGGGCACTCACAAGCATCCGGATAAGCCGGATGTGGTGGTCAATGACTTTTCGGAATTCTGGGCGCTGGTGCTGGCCTGCGAAATCGGCCCGCCGTAGTCTCAGTGAGGCCGGCTGTTCGCCAGCGCCTCTTCGATGTCGAGTCCAAGGGAGATAACGCCCTTTGGCAGCTTGTCGGTAATGGGCCCAACGGGGGCGCTGACCGTCACCTGAAAGCGGGACGTCGAGGCATCGTATCGAATGTCCGAAAGGTACATGGCCTCCAGCCCGGTTAAACCGGAGCGGATGTTTGATACGACAGCGTTGAACTTTGGCTCATCCCCCTGCCAGTAATCCGAGGTGAGTTGGCTCATGGCGACCAGAGTGCCCATGTTATTGGAGAGCAATGCCTCGGTGACCAGTTCCGGGTGAGTATGCGTCCAGGCATTCAGAGTTCGCGATCCCGGCAACTCAAGTATGGTAGTGGCAAGGTCGGTTGCCTTTTCCGGTGCCCGTGCCTGCCACATGCTGTCGAAGGTCAGTACGTCCGCCAGGGTTTCGAGGCGTGGGCCGGCATCAATGGCTTGTTGCAGGTCCAGCATGCTGTCGAGCTCGCTGAACAGCCGCTCCGCCAATTGCCTTATGCGCTTGTCCTCCTCCGCGGAGAGTGTAATCTGCCCCTCCATGCACCCGGGTAGATAGCGGTTAAAGCTTGAGATGAAGCCCGGGTTGTTGGCGGTGAAATTCTCGCTCATATACAGATACAGCGGCGCGTAGCGAAGAAAGTGTGCGTTCAACTCGTTGTAACCCGTACCCTCCATGTGTTGCAGGCCACTCATGGTTCGCTCATCCATCAGAGCGGCGTCAATTCGCCCGCGCCTGAGCAGGGCTGGCAATTGGCTTGGTGATGACACGCTCAGAAAAATGTTATAACCATTGGCTTCGAGCCAGGCTTTCTCGTTGCTGCCGTCGACAACGCCGATACGGGCGGTGGCTGGGATGGGGCCGGGTTCTGTGTTGAAAAGGTACCACTTCTCCAGCGATACCGGGTCACTTCTTTTTGCCGTGATATCCAGCTCTGTGGACGGATCTATGGCAAAGTATCCGTCAATGAGATTGCGGCTGAGTGAGTGCGCAGCCCGGTTCTGGGGAGCGAGCCGAATGTTCGTGGACCAGCCGGCCTGGTTGGCCGCGCAGGTCACGGTATCTACGGTTTCGCCAACCACATTCGCTACGCCATCCGCTGTCTGTGCAGACATCTGGTAAGGCGGGGATTCAAATGTGTAGAGAGTGAGTGTGGGAGGCCCGGCGTGGCACACGGAAACAGCTAGGGTGCCGAGTACGCTCAGGGCCATAGGCCGAAGATCCATGATGACCGTGTCATCCCTTTTGTTGACAATGCTGACTGAAGACTAGCATTTGGATGTGGGTTTTGCGTTATTTTGTCTGACAGCGGCCCGACAAAGTTCAGGCATCTCCCTGCTCGAATGAATAACAATAAAGGCTTATGAATGTCTGATGTAAAAACATCGATTCTGGTTGTTGACGACGACCTGGCAATCCGTGAGTTGTTGCATGAGCACCTGTCTCGTGTCGGCTACGATGTCATGACCGCGGCCGAGGGCGACAGTATGCGCCGCACTCTGTCAGAGGCACGGGTCGATCTGATTGTCCTTGATGTCATGTTGCCGGGCGACGATGGCTTCACGCTGTGCCGTGAGATTCGTGAGCACTCACAGGTGCCGATCATCATGCTGACCGCGAGCTCGGACGAAACCGACCGTGTGGTCGGCCTTGAAATCGGTGCCGACGACTACCTGGCCAAGCCCTTCAGCGCCCGGGAGTTGCAGGCCCGGGTCAAGGCACTGTTGCGACGCTCCGGGTTCAATCGTGCGGACAATCCCCGGTTCGTATGCTTTGATCGCTGGCGGCTGGACACCCAGGCCCATGAGCTTATCTCGGACCAGGGAGAGGCCACGCCGTTGTCCGGCGCGGATTTTTCGTTGTTGCAACTGTTCCTGGCACACCCCAATGAAGTCTTGGACCGTGACACCATTTCCGGCGTTACCCGGGGGCGGGAGTCCATGCCGCTGGACCGGGTGGTGGATGTAGCGGTCAGCCGCCTGCGCCAGCGCTTGGGAGACCAGGGGCGGAGCCCCAGGCTGATCAAAACGGTGCGAGGGGCAGGGTATCTGCTGGCGGCAACGGTGACCCATGGCGCGGAATAACGAGGGAGCCTTAGAAACTGGCCGCAAAGTCTGGCGTCTTGTGCCTTCGTCGCTTCTCGGACGCATTCTGTTGCTGACTCTGCTGGCCATGGGCGTTGCCCAGATCGCCTCCAGCGTGATCTGGGTGGGCACATTTCGCGCCCAGCAGGTGGAGGGCCTGGTCAGCACCACCCGCAACCTGGCCTCATCAGCGGCGGCAACAACGCAGTTCTTCAAGTCCCTGCCACTGGAATACCGGCATATTGTGCTGGACCAGCTGCGGGATATGGGAGGCTCCCGCTTTTTTGTCTCCCTCAACGACAAACACATCGATATGCGTGCGTTGCCTGACAGTGAACGCAAGCGGCTGGTGACCGACGAAGTCGTGGCGGTGTTGAAAAGCCGGTTGGGCAAATCGATAAATCTGCACGTGGAATTTGTTCACCCCGATGACCTGCGAATACTGAATACCCAGTTGCCATTGGATGCGTTGCCGAAATCCTGGGCCCACTATGCTTTGACGCTGGAACCCATCAAACCGCCCGTTCTGGTGACTCAGGTGGAGATAGCCACAGGAGAGTGGCTGTACCTGGCTTCGCTGTTGCCGGCGCCCTATGTCTCGCTGGATGATGAAAGCATCCCGGGCCAGCAGATCGTGTTTATCCTGGTGATGATAGGGGTTCTGTTCCCGGTGCTGGCCTGGCTGGTGCGTCGCCAGACCCGACCATTGCACAAGCTGGCCAGGGCAGCGCGGGACTTGCCGCTGGATGAACACCGATCACCATTGAGAGAACAGGGTAGTGCGGAAATTGTGGCGGTAACCCGTGGCTTCAATACCATGCATCGGCGGCTACAAAGTTACATCAGCGACAGGGATCAGCTGTTCCGCGCAATCTCCCACGATCTGAAAACCCCGATAACCCGGCTTCGCCTGCGCGCCGACCTGATTGACGATGCCGACATTCGCGAGCGATTCGAGAGCGACCTTCAGGAGCTGGAATTGCTGGTGAAGGGGGCCTTGCAGGGTATGAAGGACACCGACATCCATGAAAACGTGGAGTTGGTCGATATTGACGGCATGTTACGGCGAATGGCGGAAGCGTATGGAGGAGAGAGCCCGCGGGTGGTCGTGGAAGGAAACTGCGCTGCTTATCGCGGCAAACCACTGGCGCTCAAACGATGCCTGGGTAACCTGGTGGACAATGCCGTCAAGTATGGGGACTCTGCGACCATCAGTGTGGAGGACTCCCCAGAGCAGTTGATGATCCACGTCCGGGATTACGGGCCGGGTATTCCGGAGGCCGAACTTGGACGGATTTTCGAGCCCTACTACCGCCTGGGTCAGGAACACCGGCGAGGGCATGGGCTTGGTCTCGGCATAGCCCGTAACATTGCCCAAAGCCATGGTGGCGACCTTGAAATCGCGAATTGGCCAGGCGGTGGCCTGGACGTCACCCTCACGCTGCCCCGACATTGAGGTGGCATGTAACAACCGTGTTACATCGGCCTTTCAGTTTGATACGTTCCTCCCCGAGGTATTGCCATAGACTCCGATATTGCTAATACAACAAAAACAAGGAGTCATTATGAATACCCATAAAACGTATCGTTCTGCCCTGATCCTGGGCGCCAAGCCTCTTCACAGACTGACAGCCGCGGTAGGCGTGGCGTCGTTGGGGTTGTTTGCCGGCCAGGCGCATGCCCAGGAGAGCGTGGAAGAACGCTTGTCCGCCCTGGAGCAACAATTGGCTGAGGTCGAACCCCATGCCAAGGGTGAGCAGGGCTTCTCCTTCAACACCTACGCCCGTTCGGGCCTGCTGCTCAACAGCGATGGTAAAAGTGCCCCCGGCGGCCCCTACCTGACCCCCGCCGGCTCTGTTGGTGGGGCCGTGGGTCGGCTGGGTAACGAGCCGGACACCTATCTCGAGGCCATCCTCAACTACAAAACCGTGGCGGATAACGGCACCAAGGCTCACTACCGCCTGATGATTGCCGACGCTACAACCTCCAGCAACGACTGGACTGCTGATGATGGCGCCCTGAACGTGCGGCAGGCCTATGTCCAGTTCAGTAACCTGGCCAGCTTCACGGGTATCTTTGAGGACGCCTCGATCTGGGCCGGAAAGCGCTTTGATCGCGACCTGGATTTCGACATCCATTGGCTCGACAGCGATATCGTCTTCCTGGGAGGCACCGGCGCCGGTATCTATGACGTGACGTTCAGCGAGTCAGTGACATCCAACTTTTCCTTCTATGGCCGCAGTTTCCTGGACTTCCCCTCCGACCCCACCACCACTGACGGCACTTCCGACACCGACAACCTGATTCTTACCGCCAATAACTATTTCGGTAACGTTGAGTGGCTGATCAGCGGCATGTCCGCTGCGGATAACGACGAGCGCATCGTCAATGGTGTTATGGAAGCGGCCGACACCGGTGTGCATACCATGCTGGCCTACCACGGCGACAGCTTCTTCGGACTCTCCGATGGCAGCTTCAAGGTGGCGCTGCTGCATGGCCAGGGGCTTGGCGCGGAGGTCAAGAACATTGGTGCCGATGGCAACCTGCATGAAGATGCCGCCAGCACACGAATCGCCGCCTACGGCACCACCCGACTGGGTGATAGCTGGCGCATTGCCCCGGCGATCATGGCGGAAACCAGCAAAGACCGTTATGTGGAAGGGGACGAGTACCAATGGTTGACCTTCAACACCCGCCTGGCCAATGAGCTTGGCGCCAACTTTGAAATGCAGTACGAAGCCTCCTGGCAGGTGATGGACCTGCAAACCGAAGGCTACGAAGGCCGTGGTGATGTGGATGGTGACTACGCCCGCTTTACCATTGCACCGACTTTCAAGCCTCAAGTCGGCGGCTTCTGGAACCGCCCGGAAATTCGGGTTTTTGCTACCTACTCCACCTGGGACGACGAGCTCAACCGCTACGACGGTGGCGATGCCCTGGGGCAGGAAGACTTTGGCGGAAGCCAGTGGACCTTTGGTACCCAGATGGAAGTCTGGTTCTAAGCCTGACAAACGTCTCCACGACAAGAATAAGGAGTCATGATATGAAATCGTTCAAGCGTCATCTTACAGCTCTGGCGGTCTCTGCCGCCCTGATGCCAACAGCGGCCGTTCAGGCCGGAGAAGTTGAGGTTCTGCACTGGTGGACCGCCGGCGGTGAAGCGCGTGCTGCGGCTGCCCTCAAGAAAATGATGGAAGACTAGGGCCACACCTGGAAAGACTTTGCCGTAGCCGGCGGTGGTGGTGAAGCCGCCATGACCGTCCTGAAAACCCGCGCCGTTTCTGGCAATCCTCCTGCTGCCGCCCAGATCAAGGGCCTGGATATTCGTGAATGGGCGGAGCTGGGTTTTCTGACCAGCCTCGACAGCGTCGCTGAGGCGGAGAACTGGGATCAGCTCATACCGCCAATGATTTCCGACGTTATGAAATACGAAGGCGAGTACGTGGCTGTGCCCGTGAACGTCCACCGGGTGAACTGGTTGTGGGTGAACCCGGAGGTCATGAAAGATGTTGGTGTTGAGGTTCCCACTACGCTGGACGAGTTCTTCGAGGTGGCCGACAAGCTCAAGGCCGAGGGCTACATTCCCCTGGCGCACGGTGGACAGCCGTGGCAGGACGCAACGGTGTTCGATGCCGTGGCACTTGCCGAGCTTGGCCCCGATGATTACCGCAAGGCTTTTGTCGACCACGACATGGACGTGATCAACAGCGACAAAATGGAAGAGGTCTTTGCACAGTTCGCCAAGGTCATGAGCTACGTCGATGACGATGCCGCGGGCCGCGACTGGAACACTGCCACCGGTATGGTCATTCGAGGTGAGGCCGCCATGCAGATTATGGGCGACTGGGCCAAGGGCGAATTCACCGCCGCAGGTCTGACGCCAGGAGAGGATTACGTGTGCGCGCCGGCCCCGGGCACAACCGGGCAGTTCACCTTCAACGTGGACTCATTCGCCATGTTCACGCTGTCCGAGGAGGAGGATATCAAGGCACAGAAGGATCTCGCCCGAACCATCCTGGAACCGGAATTCCAGACCCTGTTCAACCAGAACAAGGGCTCAATCCCGGTTCGTACCGACATGGACATGAGTGATTTCGATACCTGTGCCCAGGCGTCGATGGATACCTTCAAGTCCAGCGCGGATGACGGCGGTCTGGTGCCAAGCTTCTCCCACGGCCTGGCGACCACCAGCTACATCCAGGGCCAGATCTTCGATGTGGTCACCAACTTCGTAAACTCCAACAACCCGGACCCGGCAAAAACCACGGACCAGCTGGCAGCCGCCATCCAGTCCGCCATGTAATGCCGTATCAGGCCGCCCGATGGGCGGCCTTCGGGTTTCTTCAGGGGATTCCTCATGGAACACACTCAACGTCGCCCCACCGGGGTGGCCAGGGCATCGTCTGGCCTGATGGATGGCCTGCAGCGCTGGTTGCCCAAACTGGTGGTGGCCCCGACCTTCCTGCTGGTTGGCATCGGGATCTATGGCTACATGCTATGGACGGGCGTGCTGTCATTTACCAATTCCAGCTTCCTGCCCAGTTACAATTTCGTCGGCCTTGAGCAATACGCCAAGCTGATGGAGAGCGAGCGCTGGATCGTCGCTTCATGGAATCTGGCGATATTTGGCGGGCTCTTTATCGGCATCTGCCTGTTGATCGGTGTGGTGCTGGCGATCTTTCTGGACCAGCGCATCCGCCAGGAAGGCGCGATCCGGACTATTTATCTCTATCCCATGGCGCTGTCCATGATTGTCACCGGCACCGTCTGGCGCTGGATTCTTAACCCGCGCCTGGGCCTGGAAAAACTGATGCACGACTGGGGCTGGACGTCCTTCAGCTTCGACTGGCTGGTGAATTCCGACTTCGCCATCTACACCATTGTGATGGCGGCGGTCTGGCAGGCCTCCGGCTTTG
>NZ_LSMM01000047.1:0-37190 GCF_001566815.1 Marinobacter sp. Hex_13 | reverse complement strand
GGGCGAGCCTTGCAAGGTGGAACGCAGCGCAGCGAGTAGACCTTGTGAGGGTCGTCCTGGTGTCTGAGGGTGCATAAAGGTTGATGGGGGGTCGGGATCGATCTACGGGAAGCACTTCACCCTGCTTTTAGGGCGTGTGGCACAGCCACTCGCTCCTGGAGGATCGTCTTAACAGTCGCGAAGCGTCTGTTGATCCGACTTCGGGGGCCCCGCGATCAGCGGGGATCCTTTACCGGCCGGAGGTCGGAAGCGCGAGGGATACGGAGGGCGTCAGTCCCGCAACGCGGGATGAGCGAATAGCGAACCCGGAGAAGCCCGGCCTGTAGGGCGCGCCCTCTCCGCCTCAGTTATGGATTAGATAGTTTCCGCCCGGAAACTTACGCCGACTTTCTGCCAGCTTGCCAACTCTACGAAACCATATAGGATTAAATTATCTTCAAGGTAGAAGTTTGTTGGTTACCGACCTTTTTGTAATGAACAACAAAGGGAACTTGGTTATGAAATATCTACTTTGCCTCCTTCCAGCCCTGATGCTTTCTGCCTGTTCCTCGCAACCACGAGAACCAGAGCTACCAAAAGGCGAAATCGCTTTTCACAGCGAATGTCCAGGTGTTCCCTTCGCGAGGTATCGGGACCAAACAGTGAAGCTAACCTTCAATGAGATTCTGAAGAAGAATGCCGAAGTTACTGCTGCCTTAAAAGCTCGTACCAAGACAATTGAGACGATCGACGGCAGTGTTGAAATCGGAGGTAAGGCCGGTTCGAGTACCGATAACAGCATCACAGGATCTGCTACCTACAAATCCCTGATAAGTGCAGATGAAGCCGAAGTGAGAAGCGCATACCAAGACTCGATTTGCGTTACTCGCGATGTCCTGGATAACGTTGAACTAAGCGAAGAACAACGAGAAGAGTTTGTAAAATCCTTGCTGAGTACCATCGAAGCCCGAAAGGCTTGGATCGCAAACCCAAAGAAATGAGCGGTTGGGTTGAGCCAAAAGTGACCTTTCGGAAAAGGGTTACCGATTCAACCGCCCTTCTCGTTGCAGAAATCACCAATCGAAATCCATACCAAATGGATATTCGTTGGGTTGATATAGACGTAACTGGCTCTCACCCAACGGGCGAATCCTTCGATGCAGGCGGCATCACCTTTTCGACCGGAACAACCACAACGGGCGCGCGCTTGCCATTCGGTGAAATCTGGGTCGAACCTGGAAACATGCTTAAAATTAACGCACATGCCTCCAACGGCCCTTTTCACATCGCGCCCTATTCAACTGGCCATTTTGACATCAAGCTCTGCCGTAACCCGATTCCTGAAGTCTCTAAATCGCGTTCTGAACCGAGTGCCGCATTCTCGGCTTCAACTATGACGCCAACAAGCATGAGCAAAACAACGGCCGTCAAATCATACAGCTTCAATCCTTTGGTATCAGTGAAAATAGAAATCGTAAATCCTGACATAGATGGAAAAGACTTCGTTGCGAAGCAAGAAGTTCGCATTAGTGATCCGGATGTTCTTCCAAACTGCCCAACCCGCAGCCCTGACAAAAACACTGAACTTGAAGAGGCCTACGAACTCACTTGCTTGAGGGAATCGGTATGCCAGTAGCCTCTGCCTTCTAGTCGAGGCCATTCAAGGAAAGCAGCTCACGTTCCTCATTTGTTTCCGCCCGGAAACACAGCCGAACCACAGTTCACCCCCGGAAATGTTCTCAGCCAAACCAGTCCATAAAGGATTTATGGGTCTCACACTCAAGCGAAGGCTGAATCTCCACCGAGCCAAAGCCCCCATCCGGTGTAATCGCATATGCCGCCACTCGAAAGGCCTCCAGTCCGTTTGGGAGAATTGCAATCGTTTCAAACGACGATTGAGAGAGGACGGCACAACGTCCCGAGTAATTGGGTGGCAAGTAACTGGTAGCAGCGGTGCCGCCTATTTCATAGGCGACCTGGGCGATTACCGCGCCGCAAGATTCGGCGCATTCCACTTTCACGATTGACCACCTCGAAAACCATAGCCCTGGCAATGGGCTTCTCGATTAGTCATGCTTTTCTCCGCTCAAAGGTCGCCTAACATCACTATATGTTATTATATAAACCTGCGAGAAAGTAGGACCTGGAGGGAAGGCCTTCTACAACGTAACGCCGCTGAGTTTCCGGCCGGAAACTCACATCTATCAGATCCTGAACCTGTTACGGAATCCCAAGCCGATGAGAAACAAAAGAGAAAACGAGATAAATCCCTGGACCCCGGCAAGCACATAAAGGGACGCGTCCGCCTCTGAAAACACACTTTGAAAGCCGGTCTCCCTCAGTACGCCCGTTGCAGGCAAGAAAGGAAGCAACCAAGAAAACGAGAATAGAAATGGGTGATCTAAGACATCCACAGTCTCGCGGTAACACAGCCCGAACGCTATCCAGGTAAACAACAACCAAAAGCAAGGCCGGAATATCGACTGCCCATAATCAGAAGCGGCCTCGTACATCACATCCAAGATACCAGCAGGCCATGATGCCAGCCCTTTACGAAACCGGTTAAACTTCATTTCCTCAGCGTGACACCTAAGTGCCAATCCATGATCCCGGTTTCCTTCGGCCAGCTCCTTAAGACGCTGCAGCTTGGCGCCTCTATCCTTTTCTGATCGCCTGGCCGTCCACGACATATCGACGCCAAAATCGACTCTTGAAAGATCCAGATGCTTCTTGAACTCCGTTGCTATCAGGTTAGGCACTGGCCCAAACCCAATCCCATCAATTCGCAAAGGGCCGTCGACCGTTGCTCCTCTGAGCGACAGTTCTGCGCCAAATTGACGCTTCTCGTCATGGACGAATTCCACACTGTTCGCAAAATGCGCCTGAAAGAACGTTATGTTTCCTCCTCCAACGTCTGAGAAGGCAAAACGCGTCAGACCATCGACAGGAAATCTGACATAGTCGAATATGAATCTTCCATGGGTCAATCCCACACCGTCAAACGTCAACATACTCACTGGTTCGAAGGAGGCCTTTGCAACATTCAATGTCGGCTCTTCACCGTGGCTTAGCTGAAGTCCTCGAATGTAGACGGAAGTTGAATGCCACTTTGTCATCCCAAAGCTGATTCTCTCCAAGGCCTGAGCCCCGGCCAGATCGAGATAGACGTGCTCAGAATGAATTTGGGATTGGTAAAAGCTAATCGTCGATCCCAGAGAGTGCTCGATACTCAACAACAGGTGGTCGCCGTAAAACCGAACAGGACCGTAGGTTGGCAATTCCTCGCCGGTGGTAGCGCCGAAATTCAGATTCTTATGCCCAAGGTCTGACACCGAAAAGCGAACGGTGCCATGAAACGTAGACCCGCTGAAAATGACGTCGCCCTGACCACTGAACCAACCGTCAAAATGGAGCTTTCTGAACACCGAATTTGCAAAGGATATATTGCCCTGCCCAAACCGAACCTTGTCAAAACGAACGCTGCCATCAAACTTGCCGGAAAGCGAGATGTCGCCATCACCGAAATCACAGTCAGTAAAATCGAGCGAATTTCTGCCCCATTTCAGCATTGGCAAGTGAAGGGTTCGGTGATCCGACAGATCCCGCAATTTTTCCCAATCAATTCCCGCAAAACAGAATTCTGCGTTCCCACCGTACCCATTAATGGTTTGCTGAACCGAATCTGCCTTCGATTCGTTGATCGCTCGTTCGAGTAAACGCTGAAGCTCTGGGCCACTGATCCTTCTCATGTTTTGCTGTTCCATCTGTGCACGCAACTCCACAGCCGTTTCGAGTTTCCGCCCGGAAACAAGAGAAAGGCCCGTCGAAACGGGCGAAATTATTGATCCATGAGAGCATAACAGCTGATGGTCCGAATTCCTCTCCGGACACCGAAGCTGCATTTGTTTCCGGGCGGAAACTTCTTAGCTCCCGTGATCGGGCCGGGGCAACAGTGATTCCTGGCCCAATCGAAGGTTTGTATTGAACGCTCCCTGCGCCTGGGCTACTGGTATGTCCATTTCCTCTGCCGCTTCATGAGCATTGCGCACCCATCCTTTCAAGCGCCCGAATTCCACGTTCAACCGGCACATCAAACGCTGATTTACCTTCAGATGTAGCGTTCCCTTCTTGTGAGCCTTTGCCTCGAAAGCGACAGCTCTTTGCCCGGTCTTTCGGTCGGTAAAATGAAAAAGCACTTTCTGGCCAGCCTCCCATGCCCGCCGGGCCGCTGGCGCCTCATGCCTGGTCTCAAATCCCAGATTATTAGCAACGGTCATTAGATCGTTCAAAAGGTCTGCCACGGTAGAATCGAGGGTAGGGGACTGATCTCCAAAATACCCATAATCCAGCGCTTTCCAACACTCCAGGATAATCCGATGATCGAGTTTGTACCTTTCGATCTCGGGCGTGCGCCCGTAACGCCAGCCTTCCTCGGCAAACGTCTTGACGTTGGATTTGTAATTTATGACGTTGGCTTTCTTGGTCATTCTCTCCACGAGCTCAATCAGCTGGTCATCAAAGTATTGATTGCAGTTCTTAATGAGCCAGGCACAGAGCGCATGCACATTATCCGGCGTGAAATCGATGCTCATCGAGGCCTGTAATTTGTCCATAACCCTTTGCCTTGTCTTCGTAGCCAGCCGGGAGGTAACCGGCCGGAAATTCTCGAACAGCTCACGCCAATAAACGTGCTTCAGGCCCTCAATCTTGAGCTTCAGCCCTTTGGCCAAGGCTTCGGTGCTTACCCCGAGCTCCCCAAGCAACACCGGATCGAGGCCGCAGATCCGCTCATAATCCCCGACCAAATCCGATAGATCGTTTTGGTAAAAATCAGACAACGCCTGCACCAGACCGCGACTAGTTATTAACTCCCGGCCGGTACTAATACGCTTCTTGGCTCTGGCCTCAATGGTTGCCTTTGGATCAAGATTGGAACAATCCGCGACCGTAGATTGAGGAGCAAAGTGTTGCTCAAACCAAAGATCAAACGGATCCACCCGCAATTCGTTAGACCGATAGCTCCGGCCACGATTGTGGCTGTGTTTATCTAAGCGGATTCGGACCACATCAACGACAGTGCGCGCGCGGCGGTCGGCATCGGGGGTATCAAAAGAAAACTGAGCCAAAACTTCGGTTTCGGCCTTTCGACTTTCAATGGCAGACTGCAGAGATTTATCGTTCTGCCAACGTACCGGAATGATCAGGTAGATAAGCTTTGCGTTAGCTTCGCGAACGATCTTTTCTGACCAGGCTCCAAAGTGAGAGTAGGGCGGGTTCGAAAAGATCACATCGCATCGCAGATCTAAAAGCACCTGGGCGAATAGGTCAGTTCCAACAGTGACAATGCTTCGGTCCTGGCGCTCAACCAACATCAGACTCTTTTCAATGGCATATCGATCGCCGTCAGTCAGACGCATTAGGGCGCGCCCGTCCCCAGCACCGACATCAAGCGCCGAAAAGATAGGGTATTTGTCGCTGAACGGATCCGAAAGAATTGCCTGTATGTCCTTTCGGACAGCACTCAACATCTCATCGGTAGTGGGATAAAACTCGAAATCTTCGGAATGGTCTTTCAGTGCGGAAACAAGCGCAAGTGTACTCATGATGGGATTCTCCTAACTCGCCTCGACGCCGGCGAACGCGCTGCCAGCTAACTACTGGCACCCTCAAATACTCACATTTCTACCGCATTTTGTCAATCTCTGCGTATATCTTTAGTATCGCCCATAACGTCTGCTGCTATCCTGAGTCAGAAGGGTGAGCGCATAGAGAGCGGCGATATGATTTCCAGGGAAGAGATGGGGCAGATTGAGCGGAGTTGTAGGCCTTACAGGGTGAAGATCAACGCATGGTCTGCTTCTTTAAATTCAGAACCTCGCTACTACATAAACCTCTATAGCACGCCGGCAGGGGTAGGGCCCTGTCGAACTAAGCTCTGGTTTACGGACGATAACCCAAAAGTGCAGATCGATGACCGGTATTCGGCGCTTGATCATCGATTGAGCTCCCAGATCCAATATGTCCAGCAGGCGATCAATCGGTTTTTTCAAGAAAACAAACAATCGCTCTTGCAGAGAAAAAGAAGCAACCCGAACCCTTTCTAGTTTTCGGGGGATCCGTTTCCGCCCGGAAACATGAACCGTTTGGCATGATCAAAACCTGCTACTGGCCATAGACTCGACTCCAGGTACACTCTGGCTATCTCGTTGGTTCGAGATGAGGCAAGGATGCCCGTTCACCGCAGTATGGTCTCTCGGGTGCGTCACCTGCTCAGTGGTGAGCCTGGCCGGGGGCACCCGGCACCAACCTCCTTTTTTCGGAGGGGCAGGGCAGGGCGGCTACCCTGATCTGTCCAGCCGGTCATTTTTGTTCCGAACCATCCGAACCATTGGCCGCCCCTTGTCCATTACGCCGATCACGCCTGTATCGATCGCCGCACCCACCATATATATTCCTGGTCCCAGCCTTTGATAAGGCTCCAGAATCATCCGCCGCCACGATGTTATATCCAGGAGCACAGCTGAAAACGATGGGAGTCTGCGGATGACATCCCGATCGGCAATGCCGAGCCATGATCTCACTTCAATCTCGTGGGCTGTGACCACACCAATTGGCTGGTGAGAGGCGTAAGCATTGAGGGTGGCAAAATAGGTGTTATGTCGTCGGCGGAATTCCACAATGTCACTCGCTGATAAACTGTATAAATATACAGTTTATCAGGAGGGCTTTCGAGATGAAAAAGCTGGACGAAACGGGGAGCCAAGAATCGTAGTAAGTACTTACTATAACTTAACTCGCTGTCCTGGGATGCGGGAACTGGATCAGGCGGAGCAAGAATACTGAGAAGGGGGTCGACCTTCCACGACTTGTCCCGTCTTGTAATCCACCCTCTGCGTCTCTTCCAAGTCGGTTTCGTAACGCCACCCGGGACCGTCGTTCGTCATTAGATAAAAGCTCCTGAAACAGTCATATCCACCCTCGTTCACCAGGCTCCCGGCAGCCCTGCAACTGGCTTTATTCGCAGCCTCAGATAAGTAACAATTTACTGAAGTACCCCGAATTCTGCCCACCAAAGCCTTCGCCTGTAGCTCTTTCTCGAATCTATCCCCAGCAACACCCCGCACCTTTGCACCCTCAACCGTCCTGAGGTTGCCTTTCAGCTCCGACAACACAGGATGAGCCTCATGGATCTGGTCGATTTCCAGCTCGTTCGCCACTTCCCAGCCATTCTGGCCCATGATTAACTGAAGCTTGACCAACCTTCGCTCGTCATTACCGTCCAGGGCCTCTAAACCAACAAATGCGGTCGCCGGGTTAGCGGAACCGTTGGTATAGAGTGTCGTACCGAAGTCATTCAATACTGTGAGACGTTCATAATTCCGGCGGGTGTATCGTTTTGCCAGCAGCTTCAACGTGTCTAGACTTTGGTAGGTAGTATCTAACTTCCCCTGGATGACCTTGATATCGCCATATGTGGCGAAACCACTTCCTCGCAGCTCTGTCCCATGTTGTTCAGCGGTCAACACGATGGAGAAGGGTACTCCGAGTGGCTGAGAATCTCCGAACACGAGGTCCAGCTGATAGTTTCCCATAAGCGATTGGGTGTCAGGCACGCCTTGATCTTCAAGCTTTTGCTTCAAGCGCAGGTGCGGCACTAGGCCTGGCCCGTCCGATGGGACTTTGAACCCGTTGCCCGCCGGATTATCGTCAAACAATACGATTTCTGCAGAAAGATCAGCAAAAAAGTCTGAGCCCTGCCGCAACTCCAACGTACCTGATTTCAGAATGGCCTGTTCCACGGAGAATTGAACATCCCGAATTTTCCCAGATACGGGATCCTCAGTGCGCATGGTTGCCTGGGTTTTCTTTTCGTCGGGGGCTCGGTCAGACGCAGCCTGAGAAACCTGATCTGGCTCAGATTCACTAGTACATCCGAAGACTGCCAAAGCCACAAGGGCAATAATGATAGGTTTGAAGTTCTTCATTCAATTCCATCCTTAGACTTGATCAATTTTTGACTGCCGTTTTATCAGCAATAAAAACAGCTCTTTAGGTCCCATTTCCACCGATTTATCCACGAAAATGGCGAATAACTTTGCCCAGTAACAGCAAGGAAGCTGTTCGTGGAACCATAAGTTGGCCTGTTCGGCCACTTTTTGATCGTATAGGCGATCTCGGCTTCCGACGGACGTCGATCTAGTAGATTCTGACAACGAGTCATTTGATCATAAGGATCGGGGCTCAGCGCCGGCATGGATGCCAGGCAAACGCGACACCTGCCCAGTGGTGTGACGCGCCAGGGAGAGGCCTGGCCCCGTCCCTTCTATAGTCTGTTCACCATAACGCCAGATTATGCGCAGTGTAGTGCGAGCACATTGCCATCCTTGGCTTCGCTTGGGCCGCCTTACAGAATATCTAGCTTAGGTAAGCTCTTAATAATTTCCTGAGTTTTTAGGCTAACTGTAACAACTCGTTGGAAGAGCTCTAGCGGGTATCTTGGATTGTCCATCGTTTCGATCGCCCAGCCGTTGGCATCTTGGACGATACCGCTAGGCTTATCAGTTTTTACTCGTTGGCGCTCCATTACCCAGTCCAATGCGGCTTTACCACCAACTACGTAGTCCCAAGCACTCAAGGGAATCTCAGCCAAAGTGATCCGACTGTTATAGATTACGGCGCTAAGATCGTTGACGTTCTTTCCTGTAACTGGATCTTTTGATTTTTTAAACTTCATCTTCTCAACACGGTAATCGGCATCATTTAGTTTACCGTTAGTTTCGATCCTGAGCGGATACGGTTCTACCGTTTCGTAGTTTAGATGCAATTCCGCAAGGTCACGCCCGGCTTGGCAGAAAGCCCAGAAGTCACTAGCATTTTTTAGGACAGGAATCCGTGGGAGTTCCTTGCTGAGGTTATCAACAAAACGCTCTCGATAGTCCGCGGAGTGCAAAATCCCGTAAACATAGTAAAACAAATCCTCTTTTCTGACTTGCTCGCCAGGATATGCTTGCTGAAATTGCGATAAACCTTGATCAGTGATGGCATCACGGCGCAGGGGCGCATTACCGGATTTTGCAGCAAACATGTCGTCGCAGTTCTCTTGCTGGTTTTCATCGAAGAGATAGAGTGGGAAGCATTGACTCTTTTCTAGTGTGTCGTATGTTGGAATTACTGAGGTCATAAGAGCAGAGAAGCCACTTCTTGCTCCAACACCAGAAACACAAATCACCAGATTTTCTGCTGACGGGCTTGGAAAGATGCGCGGTAGTTGCAGGACCCTTTCATTAAACGTGCGGTCGAAATATAGCCACTGCTTAGTGAATGGACGGTAAAGGCTAGGCACCAAACATTGTGGTTTGAAAGCGAATTTCCGATCCCTTAAAAGATCATTTTTTAAGTTGACCGTCCAACTAATAAGTTCAGGATTAGTATTGATAAAGCTATTCAGAGCTGATTCTCGAATCTTTTTGTCTAAACCAGCGTATACATGGTTAAAACGCTGAAGCTCAGAGTTGTAGAAGGCAATCATTTTTTGCATGTTGCTAGCAGCTGCTGCTCTAGAGTAATTAAAGCACCAAGCATCCCTGGCCGTCATAACGCCGCCTGAATAATTTTCAAATAGTTTTTGATCGGCCCCTTTTTTATCGCCGATTGCAATAAATTTGGAAAAATTATCATCGCGCTGACTAATCCAGTCTCCGTGTTGATCTGGATTAATCGCCTGCCACTCACCGCTTTCTGAGATGCCAAACATGCTCCCAAAGCGCTCAATCAATTCTAACTTTTCATTCTTTGTTAGATCATTTCCTATGTCATGATAATAAACCTTGCCGTGTATTGGTGAGTCAGGATTTTTCACAAACAAAGTAATGGCAATTCCGGTCATGCTATTACTTCCGAAGATATTCTGGCCCTCGCGAGCGCGACCTTTGCTGAGCATATTTTTACGAATATCTCCGCGCAAATTCAGAACATGGATACTAGTGAACTCCTCTACTAGAGACTTTCGCACACCACTCATTACCGGCTTCTCTATGAAACTCGACCCTGAGACATAGCCAATCACGCCGGCATTGCCGATACGATCTGACGCCCAACGAATGGCACGGATATAGCTGTCATATAGAGAATTTTTTAGGCTAGCGTCTGATTTGGCTGCATAGGTTTCCTCAATTCGAGCGTCAAGCGTCGGATAGTCCACATTCTGGTTGTTGTCGTTCTGATTGCCTTGCCCAACAGAATAAGGTGGGTTCCCCACTATCACGCGAATATCCAGCTCTTGCTGTCGCTTGCGCCGAGCGCTGTTTACTTCGAGTAACTCATCGACCAAATCAGCCTTCTCACCCATCTGGAAGGTATCTGTTAGACAAATGCCATTGAAAGGTACGTACTCAGGTTCAAAGATTAGGTCACCGGCTTCTTGGCCAGCGATGTTACCGGTCAAGATGCCGTGGTATGTCGCTTCGATGTTAATTGCAGCAATGTAATAGGCCAGTAAAACTAACTCATTGGCATGAATTTCATTTTTGTATTTTTGAGGCAAACGATCGTCGGGAATGATTCCGCTTTGGAGGAGACGAACAATGAACGTGCCTGTACCTGTAAATGGGTCTAATATATGTACGTTCTCATCGGCCATACTGCTATTGAACTCAGTTTTCAACACGTCCTCAACCGAATGGATGATGAAATCCACCACTTCGATTGGGGTATAAACAATACCAAGTCGGTCAGTCATTCTAGGGAAGGCATTGCGGAAAAATTTGTCGTAAAGCTCCACAACAATTCGTTGTTTGCCTTCCGCACTGGTGATGCCTTCAGCTCGCATTTTTACAGACTCATAAAACGACTCAAGTGTGCTTCTTTCTTTGTCCAAATGATGCTCATGGAGCTTATCCAGAACTTGTTGCATCGCCTGGGACATAGGATTGTTTTTGGCGAAGCTGTATTTCTCGAACAGCGCGTCAAACACTGGCTTGGTGATTAGATGCTGGGCCAGCATTTCAATTATTTCTTCATCGGAGATGCTATTGTTTAGGTCATCGCGCAGCTCCGCAGCAAACGCCTCAAACGCGGCTATTTCTTCAGTGTGGCTTTTGTCTTCTAGGATGGCCTGAATACGGTCAATGTGGGTATTGGCGATCTTAGCAATATCGTTCGCCCAGTCTTCCCAGTGATGCCGGTTACCACATTTCTTAACGATTTTGGCGTATAGTGCACGCTCAATATCGCCGACCTCGAATACCAGCTCTGCCTGCTGCTGATTCGGATTCGGATGGGTGGAACCGATTGAGCGTCCACCTCGGGCCCGGCCAGCTTTACGCTCTTTGGTTGATTTTTTGGTGGCCTTCGGTGTCACCCTGTCTGCAACCGCCACGACCTCCATCTTGCTGGGCATGCTGCCGTTGAATTCCAGCTTGTTGATCATGGCGTCAAAGCGGTCATCGTGGGACCGGAGGGCGTTTAGAACCTGCCAAACCACGCGGTAGGTTTCATTGTTATTTAAGGCTTCTTCGGGCTCAACGCCCGCGGGAATGACGACTGGCAGAATGACATACCCCAGGTCTTTCTCCGGGGCCAGGCGCATCACCCGGCCAACGGACTGCACCACATCTACTTGAGAGGATCGTGGTGTCAGGAACAACACGGCATCCAGGGCGGGCACATCAACACCTTCAGACAGGCAGCGCACGTTCGAAAGAATGCGGCAAGTATTGTCTTCCGTGGTAGCCTTCAACCACTCCAGCTTGGCTTCTTTTTCGCTGGCGTTCATGCCGCCGTCGACATGCTCAGCCTCGCAAGTCATGGTCAGCGCCTGATCAAGCGTGGCGTCGGGGTCCTTGTCGCGAAGCGCTGCTATCTCGGCTTCCTGATATTGCGAAACCACCGCACCAAACATCTCAGAGATCAGCTTTGAGCTTACCTTGTGGTTTTTACCCTTGTATTCCTTTTCGATGACCTGGCAAAACGCTACTGCCCGTTTCATTGGGTCTGGCTCTTGCCCCATGGTTTCAACCAAGCCCTGTTTCGATAAGGCTTTCCAGCAACCCACGATCTTTGCGGCATCATCCACTTTGAGTGAATTGTCGGCGTCTTTCAGTAGGCTCTGCAGGCGCCGGTTGACGTGGGTTTCCTCAACAGCGAGGACAATCACCTTGTAATCGACAAGCAGCTTGCGGGCCACGGCTTCGGAGAATGTGATGACATACAGTTCCTCTCCGTAGAGCGATTTGTCATCCATTGAGCAAAGCGTGACGTTCTCAGTGCTCTTGGCATCATCACCGTAGATGCGGGGAGTTGCTGTCATGTAGAGGCGTTTGTTGCCCCGGATGTAGCTGTTATCGTGAACTCGGACAAAGGCTGACTCCTCCTCACCATCAAAGGTTGCTCCGGTGGTTCGGTGCGCCTCGTCGCAGACAATCAGGTCGAAAGCCGGTATCGGGTTGGTCCCGGTGGACTGAGCCTCGTTCAAAACACCAATGGAATGATAGGTAGAGAACACAACGGTCATGGCATCGTCGCTGTGGTGATCTGCCATGTGTTTCTGCAGTGAGGCCGCGTTGGTAGTGGCTGGATATTGCAGATCACTGATGCCGGCAATCACTCGGTCATCATCTTTGCCGCGCCGTTTCCCAACATCGCTATCTGAGCAGACCGCAAAGCTTTTCAGGGGGATCGCTGATTCCTGAGTCCACTCGGTGAGTGTCTGGCCGAGAAGAGAGAGGCTGGGGACAAGGAACAGTACCCGTTTACCTTTGCCAGCCATTGCTTCGGCTATCTTCAGCGAAGTGAATGTCTTGCCTGTGCCACAGGCCATGATCAGCTTGCCACGATCAGCGCTCTTCAGCCCATTCACCGCAGCGTTGAGAGCATCAACTTGGTGTTCACGGAGTTGTTTCTGAGCCTTTAGGACTGGCTTTGTATCCTCGTGATACTGCGACCAGTCGATAACACTGTTTTCCAGGTTATGGAGGTCAATTCGGGACACAGGTGGATGCTGATTCTCCAGGGAGTCCTGGGCATTACCTGTCCATTTATCCGTCGTTGTGACAATGATCCGGTGGCTAAAATAGGTTTTGCCGGATGCGGTAAAGAAGCTGTCGATATCGCTTTTGCCGATCGTGTGGTCTGGCGAATAGTTCTTGCACTGAATTGCATGGAACTCGCCATCGGTGGTGATAGCAATCAGGTCGATGCCGGTATCTTTCTTCGTACTGATGCTCAGGTCGGCGCCGTATCGATCAACCCAGTCGGAGTAGGACAGCACCTCAGAATACTGCTCTTTGTAAAAGGGCTCCGTTTTGAAGTATTGAACCATCAGGTTCTCGAAGCTGGTTCCCTTGTCACGCTCGGTCAGCGTCATCTCTCTGAACTGCGACAGTATTCTTTGTAGGGCTGTCATCATCATTCCTTGGTCCATTGTTTTCATCAGCAGTCCAGGACGACTACTTATGGAAGTTTCGCGGTATAAGTACCAGTTAGTTAGCACGAAATCTAAATAGGGTGCCCATTACGCCGAAGTGAGGCGTTGAGCGTTGTCCGGCTAACGCCAAAATGCTGCGCCACCTCGGTCTTGGTGATTTTCGGGTCCAATAACATCGCAGCCGCTTTCTGTGTGTCCGTCTTTGACAAGGCAGGTTTCCTCCCCCCCTTTCGCCCCCGAGCCCGGGCAGCCTGTAATCCAGCCATTGTCCGCTCTCGAATCAGGTCGCGCTCAAACTCAGCCAGGGCTCCGAAGATATGAAACACCAAGCGGCCACCTGAACTGGTAGTGTCGATGGATTCCGTCAGGGACTTAAAGCCGATGCCGCGATCCTGGAGATCCTGAACAATCTCCACCAGGTCCTTCAATGATCGAGCAAGGCGATCCAGCTTCCACACGACCAAGACATCGCCCGGTCGGAGCATACGGAGACACTGCGACAGTTCAGGTCGCTCTTTCAGCGTCCCGGAAAACTTTTCTCGGAAAACCTGTTCTGCACCGGCTCTCTCTAAAGCATCGACTTGGAGTTCCGGGTTTTGATCGTTCGTGCTAACACGCGCATAACCTATGATCATAAAAGGTACCTTTTCTGCTCATAGATTGTTTTACGTGATTGTTGACCATCAAACAAGGCGAAAAACGGCGCTTTTCAAACGTGGCGGGAGCGTCCAACAAACGACCGTTTTCGGACAAAAGCATAGCTCAGCAAAGGATTTGACCTTCGACAAGGATGCAGGGGAGACTGAAACACGCCAGTGACCACGAAACGACAGACGTCCAAGCCGGGTTTTTAAACAAAAGCGGACATTCAGAAACGACCGAATTGAACAATAAAGCGGACCTTTTCTTCGGCCGCGTGACCTGGTTGCCTTCCCCCCCCGCGAGTCACCGAAAGACCCTCTGACATTGGAATGTTTGGCAAAACACAACCGTGCGGAGAACCCTAATCCGCGGTGCAACTAAAACAGGGATGTTTACATAAGCTCCGAATGTTCCTGACATTCGTTCCGAAAACTGCCAGTTGGAATTCTCTCAGCACCCACCGGCTGATTTGATTTTTCAGTCAGTTTTCGACTCCGGCCTCGTTTTAGGTCTGCTCTGAATCGAAACACCCGGCTATTTGCGCATTCGGGAAACTAGGTCGAGACAACTCGCTGCAAGGATCGCCTGCGCGCGGTTCTGAACATTTAGCTTACGTAAAACAGCCGAAACATGAGCCTTCACGGTCGTTTCGGCCAGGTGTAAGTTGTACGCAATCTGTTTGTTGGACTCTCCAAGTGTTATTCTCTCTAAAACTATCAACTGGCGCTTTGTTAAAGATTGAAACTGGCTGCGATCTATCTCTGCTTCTGATCCGGCTCGGCCAGCAGCAAGACCATTACCACTTTCGAATTCGTCAGAGCCTGCACAAATGCAAATCTTGCCATCCAAAACCTGTCGAATAGCGTCGACAATTTCATTTCTTGATGCATTTTTCGCTACGACTCCCATGGCCCCCCGGCCAATCGCCTGAGACGTGATATACCTATTTACTCTAACCGACATAACTATGATGGGTAGCGAAGGTGCGATCTCATTTAAGCTACCGAGACCGCCAAGCCCCTGCATTTCCGGCATGTCGAGATCGAAGAAGATGAGACCAAGGCTGCCATGCTCACTCACGATTTCCATAGCATCTTTCAAGCTGGATACCTCGAAGACATGTTCACAAAGATGATTTACTAAAATAATGTCGCGTATGGCGTCGCGAAAAAGCGGCTGATGATCAGCAATCATGACCTTGGGCAATCGCGCCATTTCAACTTCGTCCTGCCCAATGTCAGGAACTGGAAGCGAGTGCAGCGTAGCTTGGCTCTTTGCCAAGCTTCTGAAGTTATTGGCTTCTTTTAGCATTTGTTATTCCTCGCCAAACTGTACATACATTGACCGGTGCTCCGCCCGCACTCCTCGCCGCATGGATTGACTATTTCGAGCGGCATCGCGCAAGGAGCCTTAAAGCAGACCTGCGTCATTCTCTTCATCCCCATATCGGTGAAGCTTTGTGGCTCACCTGTGAGGAAGGTGTTATTCGACTCTCGGAAATTGAATGGTTGACCTATCTAGGCTAAACCCCTGCTTCTCAGAGCTGGGGTTTAGCATTTGTCCTAGAGGGCAATGACAACCGACTTTGTTTCAAGATATGAATCGAGTGACTGTTTACCCATATCACGTCCAACCCCGGAGAGTTTATAGCCCCCGAATGGGATGTTTGCATCAAGCATGTTGTGCCCGTTTACCCACACAGTGCCTGCCTTTAATTTCGGGATTAAGCGTTGCACTTGAGAAAGATTGTTTGACCAGATACTCGCTGCCAGGCCATAGCGACTATCATTGGCCCGGTCTACGACATCCTCGATATCATCAAACGGGATGACCACCAGAACGGGACCAAAGATCTCGTCTTTGGCTATGACCATAGAGTCGTCTTCGGTCGCAAATATGGTGGGCTTGACGTAATAACCTTTGCGGTCAGCACGTTCGCCACCGGTAACCAGGCGGGCACCTTCCTGGCGGCCCGTCTCAATGTAGCGACAGACCCGGTCTAGCTGAACCCTGGACACGAGTGGTCCCATTTGCGCAGCTGGATCCAGGCCAGGCCCCAGGGGTATTGCCTCTGCTAACTCGGCGAGCCGATCCAGGACCTTGTCAGAAATGCTTCGGTGAACGTAAAGTCGCGAGCCTGCACTGCAGGTTTGTCCATGGTTGAAAAAGATTGCTGCCGCTGCCCCTTGCGCAGCCTTCTCCGGATCACAGTCAGCCAGGACAATCATTGGAGACTTGCCCCCCAGCTCTAAGGTAACTCGCGCCATATTATCCATCGCAGCACGGCCTATGATCTGACCCACCTCAGTGGATCCCGTAAAACTAATCTTGTTGATGTCAGGATGAGTTATCAGTGCCGACCCAGTGCTCTGGCCCTCGCCAGTAATGATATTGACAACCCCGTCAGGAAAATTTGCCTCTCCGATCAGCTCGCACAGATAGAGGGCAGAAAGGGAAGTTTGTTCCGCAGGCTTCAACACAACCGTGCAACCCGCTGCAAGTGCCGGAGCCAGCTTCCAGCAGGCCATCAGAAAAGGAAAGTTCCACGGTATGATTGCGGCAACAACACCGACGGGTTCGCGTCGGGTATATGCAGTAAAGTCAGAGTCAGCCGGGGCAAAGGGCATGGACACATCAAGAGTCGAGCCCTCAATTTTTGTTGCCCACCCGGCCATGTAGCGAAAGAATTCCAGACCCAGGCTTATGTCAACAGCTTCGGCAATAGCAGCAGACTTGCCGTTGTCGATAGCTTCCAGCTCAGCAATGATTCTGGCATCTCGCTCAATCAGATCTGCAAGTTTGAGAAGCATGTTCTGACGGGCGGAGGGTCTCATTCGGCCCCAGTCATCACCATTGAACGCACTTTTTGCACAGCTAACGGCTTTGTTAACGTCATCAGGATGTGCAAGGGGTATGCTTCCTATAACCGTTTCTTCAGCTGGGTTTTCTACCTCTATACGTTTGTTTTCCAGAGCATCAACCCATTGGCCGCCTATCAGCATACGGTGATTTTGACGAGCCAGGAACGCCCGGGTTTTATTCTCTAAATCATGTGGATGTTTTGTGAACGTATTCATTGGTTTCCCTCAAATCACTGACTTTTCGGACGGATAGCATCTGCAGTACCCTGAATAAACGCTTTTATTTTCTCGACATCTATCTCATTCAGCGTTTCGGTAAAATCAGGCATGCCACGGGAAACGAATGGACCGTGAAACAGGAAGGCGTCCAGGTTTTCAATAACTGATTTCTTTGAGTAGCCCAGGTTTGGAATATTACCGCCCTTGTCTACACCAGGAACACCATGACAGAACACGCAATTACTGACGTAGAGAGCCGTGCCTTCTCCAATAAAGTCGGGATTATAGTCAACGCCGGAAACCAGTGAGTTCAGCTGATACTTGGTGAACTCAGGCATCTCGGCATCACCGTTCAGGACAAACGTATAAACAGTACCGGCGGTCTTGAGGTCGGAGGCTCTCTGGGATTTTCCAAAAACACCGCCCCAGCCTGCTGCAATAGAGACATACTGAGTGCCGTCTACTTCATAGGTTATGGGCGCTGCAATGACGCCGGTACCCATTGGGGATTCCCATAGGTGGTCACCCGTTTGCGCGTTGAACGCCATAAAGCGAGCGTCTGCGGTTCCCTGAAATACCAGATCGCCGGCCGTTGTCAGGGTTCCGCCGTTCCAGGGAGAGACGTGCTCGTAACGCCAGGCTTCCTGCTGCGTAACGGGATCCCAGGCTGTAAGTCGCCCGAATGGCTTGCTTGATGGTGGCGCTACGTTGAGTTGGAAAGCGGTGTTCCAACCTATGCCACTCATGGGTTGTCCCGGCTCATTGCTTTCTATGCTTTCCCAGGAGGGGTCCTCGACCATTGTGATAGGGATGTGCTGAGACGGGAAGTAGGCCAGGCCGGTTTGGTGATTAAAAGACATTGAGTGCCAATTATGGCCACCAAAAGGCCCAGGGACGATATCGAAGGGTTCGTCCATGGATCGTGCTTCAGGAACTTCTATTGGACGACCATTGCTGTCGTATCCCGTGGCCCAATTAACATCGACATAATTGTCGGCCGATATGAATTCACCGTTTGTCCGGTCGAGAACAAAAAAGAAGCCGTTTTTGGGAGCTTGCATGATAACTTTGCGACGCTCTCCATCAATCGTGAGCTCGCTGAGAATCATGTCCTGCGTTGAAGTATAGTCCCAGTTGTCCCCGGGCGTTGCTTGGTAATGCCATACGTACTCACCAGTGTCGGCATTGAGAGCAACAATCGAGGAGAGATAGAGGTTATCCCCACCTTCCGGACTACGCTTCTTGTGTGACCATGGAGATCCGTTACCCGTGCCGATATATAAGAGATTCAGGTCCGGATCAAAAACGATAGAGTCCCATACAGTGCCACCGCCACCGGCCTCCCAGTATTTTCCACTCGGGTCCCAGGTTTTTGCGGCGCGAGCCATGGCCTCGTTTTCAAACGGTTCGTCCGGATTTCCCGGCACAGTATACCAACGCCATTTCTGTGCCCCGGTTTTGGCGTCGTAAGCTGTGATGTAGCCCCTGACTCCAAATTCGGCCCCACCATTGCCTATGATCACGTTGCCATTAACAATCCGAGGTGCGCCGGTAATCGTGTAGCTCATGCCGTTGTCGGGCAGAGTATTCGTTTCCCAAACTTTTTCGCCGGTTTTTGCATCAATGGCGATCAGTCGACCATCGTAGGATGCAACATAGACATTTCCGTAGTGCACTGCCACGCCACGGTTTACAACATCACAGCAACCCCTGGAGCCCGCCTCCCCAGGTACTTCAGGGTCGTAGGTCCAGAGTTTTTTGCCGGTCTTTGCATCAAGTGCATGTACAATGCTCCAGGAGGCAGAGACATACATCACGCCATCCACAACAAGTGGAGTGGCCTCGACACCTCGCTCAGACCCAAGGTTGTAGGACCATGCAAGCCCGAGGTTTTCGACATTGTCCGCCGAAATTTGGGAAAGAGGGCTAAAGCGCGTCTCCGCATAATCAAAACCATGGGTGGGCCAGTCCTTGCCGGTTTTGGCATTTTCAATGATATAGCTTTGGTTAACCTGATCGGCGGCAATAACGGTGCTGGCTCCGATTACTAAAAATGGAACTAATACCCTACTTATCGCTTTTTTTGTGAAACGGTTTTTGTAGTGACTATTAATCAGCTTCATTTCTATGTCCTTTCGTTTTTATTACTGTTTTATAAGATTTTAAAACGCCTTTAGAATCCGAAAGTTGAGTCGATGTTGTTCTTTAAATCCATTTTCTACGGACAAATCGCTTCCATAATTTGCGATTAGTTGCAGTCCCGGATTCGCAAACCATGCCGTACCGATTGTCATTTTGGTGGTGGCAAGGTCATTGTCCTGGTTAATATCATTTATCTGTGTCTCACCGCCGAAAGTATGAGAAATACCGGTGCGAAGGTCCCATTGCGGCGTTACGTTATAACGCAGGAAGCCTTGGAGCTGATACAAGGGGTCCTGTTCCAGAGTGGCCTTGGAGGCACCGAGTTCGTCATTCTTGCCGAAAAAAGTGACGTCACCAACCAGGTCTAATGAGATGTTAGAAGTGAGACCAGTTATGTAACCCGCCTGTAATGTATGTTTCCACCGGTTTTCGCCAAGATTTAATGTGTCATTTCGATCGTAACTCCCTACCGGAACATACAGGAACGGAGTAATGCCGAAATAGGTGTTACTTTCGGGCTCGTTTACAAGCCAAACTGTCGCCGCAAGTATCAGGTCGCCGATGCCACTGGTGTCACCAAGGGAAGAGGTATCGTCTTTTCCTTCCACCTTGCCAAATGGGAGGAGAAATTGAGGGTCTACTGTGTAACCGCCAATTTCAGTGAAATGCACCCCACGCAGGATTCCTACCTGTGAGTCTAATCCAGCATTAATGGGCGCTTTGTCGCCATCCGAGTAGAGTGAGTCTGCAGTGGCGTATTGATAGTAGACCATTCCAAGATTGGTTCCGGCGGGCAGTGCCGTGTAATCCCCGGCATCAACGTCAATAGCTACTGCATTACCGGAAGTCAGCAACATGGTGGTTAATCCAACAGAAGCGACGCTGAAATTCCCCTTTCTGGAACCGAGTAAACTTTTTTGCTTATAGTTTGATACAGATGACATAGTGCAGCCTCTTATTAGTTTTGTTGGTATTGCACTCGACGTGAAGCAATCAATATGCCAGATCGATTGCTCCTTAGGAAATTATTATGAAACAATTACTTATGCGGCTTTATAGCATCTATGTTTTAGTTTTTGGAAAAAAGTGGATCGTTTCAATACACTAAAATTGGATGGTTGAATAAAAAAAATACAGAGTGGTGGGTGTCCTTATGCATAAAAAGATCGTTGATCTGAACACTCAGGTCCAGCAAGCCCGTGAGTTGTTTGACGAAGGGCATGTTGTACCGTCCCAGTGGGTGCGGGATGAGGTTTTGCGCTCTTGGCTAAGATGCAGAAAACATGGCGTGTCCCCCTCTGGTCAGCTCTTACTTGAGGCCGCGCAATTCGACCAGATTTCTTATATCCGCAATCAACATCAGCGTCTCATGACATTTGCCGAGCCTGAAATGCATCGGTTGTTTCGTGCAATCAGTTCTGCAGGTTGGGTTTTGGCGTGTCTGGAAAGAGAAGGCCGCAGCATTAAATATTTCGGCAATGACAGTCCCTGCTACGAATTGCTGGGAGCCGCTTTGAATCCTGGTATGGACCTTTCAGAGGATATAGCTGGAACCAATGCTCCCGGTTGCGCTTTGATAGAAGGCAGGCCTTCGCTTGTGTGTGGAAGTGAGCATTTCTTGCATTCTTTCCGCGATCTATCCTGCGTGGCAGTGCCCATTTTTGACCCTGCAGGGACGCTGGTCGGGGCTTTGAATGCTTCGAAACCTTATGATGGCCGACCGGTCGGGATTCTTGAAGCAGTTGCGCTCGCAACTCGGTCTGTTGAGAATCGAATGGTCGACGATTTGCGTGGCGCCTTGGTCCTCGCCCTTCACTATCGCCCGGAGCTTACACAGTCACCCATGCGTGGGTTGATACATTTCGGCGAGGATGGTGAAGTTTTAGGTGCAAACCCCTCGGCCAGACAGATGCTGGATCTCGAGTCTCTCGAGAAGACGCAGAGTCAGGTCTGTTTCAAAGACTTATTTTCATGTCGCGCTGCCGAGATCGAGGGATCACAACAAAGCCCTGTTGAGGTGGAATGTCACAATGGGGCAAGGCTTTTTCTTAAGGTTGAAAGTCTTCGGAAAGGGCTCGTGAGCGTCAAATCGACGCCACCGCAAAGACGGCCGGACATCAGTCAGTCTTTTTATGTGGGCGAGCCAACAAAACCACTTTTTGACAAGGCGCATCGGGCCTTTCAGTTTGGAGTTCCGGTTCTGGTGACTGGGGAAACCGGAACAGGCAAAGAGGTTTTAGCGCGCTCGCTACATGCCAATGGGCCTTCTTCAAAAGGCGCGTTTGTTGCCGTGAACTGCTCGGCTATTCCTGCCGGCCTGATAGAATCAGAGTTGTTTGGCTATGCAGACGGCGCTTTTACTGGTGCCCGACGTGGGGGTGCCAAGGGGAAATTTGAGGAAGCGAACGGCGGTACGCTCTTCCTGGATGAAATAGGCGATATGCCGGTAGAATTTCAAGCACGGTTGTTACGTGTTTTGCAAGAACGCATTGTCACCAGGCTTGGAGAAGAGAAGTCTCGGCCCGTCTCGTTTTCTCTGGTCTGTGCGACACATCGGAACCTTGATGAGCTTATGGAGAGTGGGGACTTTCGGAGCGATCTTTACTACCGAATCAATGGCCTCAGGGTGCAGCTCCCTGCTCTGCGGGAGCGTGAAGACCTCGATGCTTTAATTGATCACTTGCTGGCATCAATGTCACAGGAAGATTCCCCGCCAATTCTGACAGCTGAGGCTCGTAATCTCTTAAGGCACCATTCGTGGAGAGGCAATATTAGAGAGCTCCAGCAGGCACTGAATCTTGGCCAGGCGCTTTCTACTCAGGGAATTATCGATGTTGAGCACTTGCCCGAGGACATCAAGGCCAAAAATGATACTGCGGATGTGGACGTAGGCGAGGGCGGCACACTCGCCGCTGCGGAGCGCCAAGCGGTGCGATGTGTGCTCGAGAAACACAATCACAACGTCAGTGCCGCGGCTCGAGAATTAGGAATAACACGAGCCACTCTCTATCGGAAAATTAAACATTTTGGCCTCTGAGGTAATTCGTGGACTAGCCCGAATTTCTCATGAGGGGATAAAACGCGCCGCTCTTTTCACCGAGTAAGCGCCTGGGCATTACAGTTTGTCAGGTGTATCCGGCTTCTAGTTGTGGGGCATTAGCTTGGCTGTGCCGGTCGTTGTCCGCCCATTCCAAATGTCCGCTTTGCGACCAGAGCGGCCAATTTATGGCGCCAAACTGTGGTCAACTTATGGTCTCATCACCAGAAGCGGGTAGGGTAGGGGCTCTGAAGACGGAGCCCGAAGATCAGATCAGGGATCTTCCAACGCGCTCCTGGAGCCTTCGGTACCGCAGGCTTCTAAACTTTGGCAGCTCATTCACGAGCTGCTGAAATCGGCCAACCGTCCGCTCGCTCATGATCAGCCACTGATAGTCGAAGACGCCATGTTGGGTTTCGAGGAAAAGCTTTACATCTGCTCTGGTCTCCTCAACCACTTTCACGAGTTCGAACTGTTCCACTGCGCCAAACGCCTCGGCCATCCCGTCCCCATGGGATTCAATCAACCGCGCAGCATCACTCAGCGAAATAGCGCCCTCTTCATGATTGGACAGAGTTAGCGCAGCGAACCTTAAAAATCGGTCTCGGGCGAGCCGCTTCATCGTGTGCATTGTGTAATCCCCTTCCTTTGGTTTCTGACGCCCTGATTCCATGGGGAACAGGTATGAAAAAAATGCGGGTCAACACGGACCCGCATTACTAACTTCCATTTCAGCCCTGTGAGCGCTTCAACGCTGCCTTTACAAGACTCAGTGGAGCAACACGATTCCCGCTGCCATCGAGACTGGTCAACAGGATCTTATTTTTGGGCGCCTTGGTCCGAATGCCGGCTATACGGAGCCGAAGCCCTGACAAAGTGATCTCGGCGTCCAGTGCACTCTCGGGCAGACCATAAAGCTCATGGAGGTCCAGGAAAGCCTGTCGCTCTTGCGTCATTACGACGCCGTCTTCACAGATGGTCGCAAGATTCAGCTTAAAACTGCCAGTGGCATCACCGTACGTGGCACTTCCCGAAGTAATTTGCAGCCCAAGCTCTTTTGAAAGCTCGGCCAATTTCGCGTCCAGTGCCGGACGAATGACGTTTTTCAGGGTAGGGCGGTCGATAACATTTACTTGTGGCATAGGGTTTTCCTAGAATCAGAAGGGTATTAAAGATCGTTCGCGCAGTTGGCGGCTTGCAGGGACTGCTGATACAAGTAGTCGAAGTCTTCTTTCTCAAGATGTCTTCGAGCGAGCTCAACAAACAATTGCGAAACGGAGACATCGGCGCCTCCGCGGTGCTTCACCGCTTTACTGGCTTTGATGGCCTGATTTATCTCTGCCAGCTCTAGCCGTGCTGCTTCGCGCTGTTGCTGAAGCTCTTCGATCTCATTCCCAATTCGCCGCTTTGCTTCGTCTGTTGCGCTCGACATCCGCGCTTTCAGGCGGCGCTTTTCTTCATCGAGGTTGCCCATCGTCTCTATAAGCACGAGCCGACGCTGGTGTAGATTTACGAATTTTTCGGCCATCACTTTCACGCCCCCCATGCCATATCGACATCTTCCCTGGCCACTCTCAGACGACCGCCTCGTGTCTCAATAACCAGGGTGTTTTTATAGACCCGCTTAACCTTGGCCAGCACTCGACCCAACCGGACCGTCTGACCCCTTTTTACCTTTTCCATCTAACTTACCTCGCTTTGCGGTAAACCAATTTGAATGCCATTAAAGCGTAACTTTATCGCCTTTCTTTGTCAACCTTTTGGTATATCTTTCAGGCCCAAAAAGATTAGATTATCTTTCAGAACAACAATAGCCGTCACCTGGAGTTTCCGGCCGGAAACAGATAATCCATGCTCAAAGAATCTTTATGTCTTTCCAGATGCTCAAGCGCCTGGCTCTTTGGAACAGACGACTCGATGGGCAGGGGAACCACATTGGAGCCAAAAGTCTTCTGAAACTGTTCGCCCAAATCGCCTTCGAATACAACACACCACAATCCGTTTCGCGTCACCAGATCCATCTCGAAACTCTCCATTTTCATATAGTTCTATATTAGATGGCGCTATTTGATTCGAGTCAAAGTATTTTTGTTGAAAGTTTGACAAAAAAACCGGTAGGATGAGCCATTACTCACGTTCGCCGGTACTCGTGGCGACCTAACAGAAGGACCTACCCAATGGCGAAGCCCTTTGCCCCTGAGCTCAAACGCCCCATCAAAATTGCAGTAATCAACCGAAAAGGTGGCGTCGGCAAGACCAACACCACTATTAACCTGGCCTGTGAATTCGTGAATCGCGGGTACTCCACGGTGATCGCTGACACCGAGAAAGAAGGTGGTTGTGTCCACTGGCAAAGTTTGGCGGGTGATAACGCCAAAGTACCGGTGGTTGGAATGTATGACCCGATGATCAAGGTCAACATCAAAGCCTATGAAGGTTCCAACGACATCATCTTGATTGACACCGCAGGCATCATTGTCGATATGGACGATGAAGAAGACGGGAAAGCCAGCAAGATCAATAGCGCTGTTATGGCTATGGCAGACTACGTCATTGTTCCTCTGCAGCCCGCACCCGCAGACTTCCGCGCAACAGAGATCTGCGTGGAATCACTCAGCAAGATTCAAGAGTTTCGCGATGGAGCTCCGTTTTTCCGGGTTTTGTTGACCAGTACCCGCGCCAATGAAGATTTAACCAGGATGGCCTTGGAGTTATTCGGGGAGGACTACCCCTACCCAGTTTTCAAGACAACCATTCGTCGCTCTGAAGAGTTCAAGAAAGCCCACGCCTACGGCCAGGGCATCGTTGACTATGCCAAGCGATCGGAGTCTGCAAACGACATCCGAGACTTGGCCGACGAAATTCTGAAGGACCTGGATGAGGGCAAGGCATGAGCAAAAAGGCAGGCCTCAAAGCCGCTTTGGGTGGCGGCAGAAAAGAATCCACTGAGACCAGGGAAGCTAGCAAACCCGTCGTTATTGCCGCGACTGGGGAACTTTGCCGTGTATTGATCTCATCGATCACTCCTGATCCTAACCAACCGCGCGAAACGTTCGATCCTAATTTCATTGATTCTCTAGCGCGCAAGCTCCAAAAGGACGGTCAGCATCAACCCATTACCGTAGTGATGACTGGACCTAATCAATACAAGATCCGCAATGGCGAAAACCGCTGGAAAGCTGCCCAAAAAGCCGGTTGGGAATATATCGACGCCATTGTTTATGAGTATGAGCCGGCGGAGCTTACCGCCCCAGAGCAGGCAGAAATTCTTCGGAAGCAGAAGTCTGACAACGATGATCGACGCCCCCTGACACCCTGGGAAGACATCAAAGCCTGTGCACGGTATGTGGAACTGTCCGGGAAAAAGCAGGGCGAGGCCGCAGAAGACTTGGATCTCTCGA
The DNA here is from genome assembly GCF_001566815.1 of Marinobacter sp. Hex_13. NCBI lineage: Bacteria > Pseudomonadati > Pseudomonadota > Gammaproteobacteria > Pseudomonadales > Marinobacteraceae > Marinobacter > Marinobacter sp. Hex_13. The sequence continues at coordinate 11,486 of NZ_LSMM01000047.1, read as the reverse complement.
AAACCGATCTCAGCAAACGCCTGAAGATTTTCAACGGTCCCGAAGAAATCCAGATGCTTGTTCGCGCTGAAGCGCTGACCAACCTGAACACCCTTGGCAGCCTGGTTGAGTTATGGAAACTCGATCAGGAATACGCCGCGGCCGAAGCCCAGAAAATCCTTGAAGCTGGCCAAATTTCATCCGGGGCTGAACAGAAGTACGCCGCCAGGGTAAAAGCGCTTAAAGAGGGCAGGGAAGTACCAGGATCCAAACCTGCAAAGAAAGAGCAAGAACCACAGACGCCGAAACCAATGACGTTCTCGGCCAAGAAAGTGAATGTGGCCGAAAAGGGCGTGTTGGAAATTGAAGATGGGAAAGGCAACGCCATGCGCTTCAAAGTCCCAAGGAGCTGGAAGAAAGACTGGGAGAAAATCGGCGAAGCGCTGTTTGGCGGTAAATTATGAGCGATGAAACCAAAAAACAGAGGGTAGGGGATGGCCGCGTGTTCTTTGCGCACGTTTTGGCGGTCTTCGGGCCACAGGAAAGCCACGATGTCACCGCTCAACGCATTCTCGATATCGGCAGAGTCCGTTACGGTGCTGAGAGGGACAGTTTGAGAGGTAAACACCTCCGATCCTGGGCTGACGGCACCCGGATCGTTCCGAAATGGGCATACGCGGCCGCACTCGATTTGGCACTGGATAACGGATTTGAGCCAACCGATGACGACCAGGCCATCGCAACCTGGAAGACCTGGCGTTCCGAACGGCAGGAATTATCCGATGAGCAAGCCTTCACGGAGTTTCTGAGCTCTATCCCCTTATCCGACACACAACGGGCAGCTGTTCAGACATACGCGGGGTTAGGTCAATGAATATTCATCCTCAATCCTTCGCCAAGGCAGTAAGGGCTGTAAAGCCTTCTCCGGAACTGAAAGATCGCGCTTACCGCGTTCTAGTTGAAGGCGTACCAACTCTGGAAGTGTTTGAGCGAGACGCTCCAAATGCAGAGAGGGATTATCAGGTCCTTGTGGATCTGTTCAAGCACGCTGTGGCACCGACCGAACAACCTGTGTTCACTCAATTGCAGCTTGTGTCGATCACCACAGAGTTTCGATACATCAAGTATTGGGTTTTCATGGCGTTGTCGCTTGTCCTGGTTGACGGCTATGGCATGTCCCAAGTCGGCCGTTTACTTGGAATGTCACGGCAACAAGTGAACATCGGGGTGACCAAAGCCAAGGAAAAGGCTTTGTTTCTTGGCATCCTGGATGACGCGCCGGATCTGGAGACGATCACGGTGCAAATCCCGAAAACTGTCGCAAAGCAGGTGAAAGATTACGAGCATGAATTTGCAAGCGCCACCGTAAAAGAGGGGGCCCAAAAGCGTCCCGTTTTCGCAATTCTCAACAATGAGGATGCTGAAAAGGTTGAGCGATTCATCGCCGATTTAACGGGAGTAAAAGCCAGTGCCTAAGAATTCGATATGCTGGAGTTATCTTGCCTGGATCATGCCACTGATAGCTGTTCCATCACTAGCATCGGCCGATACCTTCGTCTGTATTCCTGAAGCCGCAGCCACCGTCTCTAATCAGGGACCAAGGGAGTTCAAAGGATCTGAAGCCCTGGTCACTGATGATAAATACGTGCATACCAATGAAAGCGGGACTTGGGTAGTCAAAATTCTGGGCGAGGATGATGTGTATCTTGAGTGTGAATCGAAAGGTCGATGCGGTAACGACCTTGCTTTCGGAATCTTTGAGCGCACTGGAGCGGGGTGGTTTCAGTACGTTTTCGCGCTGTATAACCCCGATACCCTTCAGACGATTGTAATGGTTGAAAAAGGGCCCTGCTCAAAACTCTGATTATTACGCACAGGCCAAGTAGAGTGTGCAATACGCCCTCTTCAAATCGTCACCCCTTACACCTCTCAAGTATATTTTTGATCTTCTCGTATTCGGCGGGATTCGGCTGCAGCTGATATTTCAATACGATCCTCGTAAATCTCGCCGTATAGCCACACCGACCCTTTGGCGGCAACCATAGGTCAGGCCCTTTGTCAGATTTCGAACTATTCAGACTCGACTCTACGATTAGGACATTCGAGGGGTCATTGGCGAATTTTTCTCTCTTCTGATCACTCCACTTATCAGCGCCCCTTTGCCAACTCCAGGAAAGCGGCACAATATGATCTGCGTCCAGTTGCCGGGCATCTTGGATGACTTCGTTCGTGAACGGGCTAATCCAGCGCCCGAAGACGACGATGCATTCAGATTCATCTTTGTATTGAACCGGAGTTGTGGATCGCTCTGCCAGCACCTCGTGCCGTGTATTTTGACAATCCCCATCATCATCTGCCCATCCGCTTCCATAGTGGCCACGGCTGTAAACCTGAGCATTGATTTGCTCCTGACTTGCTTTGGTTCCCTTGGGCAGTCGACCTCCCGACTGCATACACGACTGGAGATCCGTAAACCCCACGTAGTTTTTCACCGCGTCGTACCATGGACTTTCCGGGCCATGACAGATGCCAGAGGCGGACCTTTTGATTACATCGGCTGCCCCAACCAAGGGCAAAGCCGATAAAACTAAGATCAGTAACCACGCCGTCCGGCACCCCATCACGACTTTCCTCCTCTTTTCGTCGAATCAGGACTCTTTTCTTGATTTTGAGAATTCTTCCCTTGTTTTTCGGGTACCGGTATTTCGGCTTTTAATTCATCATTCCGCCGTTGGCTCGCTTCCAACTGGGTTTCGAGCTGCGTGACTTTTGTTTCAGCACTCTTCTGCGCGGAGCGGGCCTCATCACGCTCTTTCTTTCGCTCTTCGGACTGTGTCGTAATCGCCTTCTTTTCGGCTTCAAGCTCTTTCAACCGTCCTTGTGCCTCTAACAACTGCCCGCTTAACGTGGAGACTTCAGCCTCCCGGGTTTCCACAAGCGTCGCCCAGCCATCCCTCTGCTTTCGAAGATCAGATTTGTCTCTCTCCAGACTCTCATTAGCTTTCTTGAGACCTGCAACCTCGACCTTTAAGTCACTGGCCTTTTCTTGCTCTTTGGTCAATTTCTGTTCCGAAACAGCAAGATCCTTCTCCAGTTTTACCAGCTTGGTGCTGAGATCTTTTCGATCATCGTTGGCTGACTGGAGCTCATTTCTCATGGCTTCGAGCGCTTCCTGAAGGCTTTGTACCTGTCCTTCTAACTCGTCAAAGGCAGCTGTTGCATCAATCAGCTCTGCCTCCGCGCTTTGTTGTTGCTCCTTCGCCGACTTCATGACATCGGCTACTCGGCGCTCTGCGGTTTTAACAGCACGGTTGTTAAGATTGATCGCAAGTGTCCTGACCTGATCCAGGAATGAGCTGGTCATTTCATTCAGCGCTTCTTCAACCTCGACAGGAAGATCCTGGACGGGCTCGCTTTCAACAACCTCCTGGCTTTGGCGATAGTCCTCCCAAACCCTCACCAAGCGCGACGGGTTGCCGCCTCCGATTTCCTTCCTCAAGGCAAAACCGGTTACTCGCCGACCGGCGCCCAATAACCGCTTGGCCGCTTCGATGATTTGCTCGTCTTCAAATTCAGCTGGGCGCATATAAACCTCGAATCAGTGGTGATGTGTATTAAGTATAGCGTTTCCCACTAAATAAACAAACAAATTAATAAACAAACAAAGAAACAAATAAATATTTAAAATCAGATTGTGTTTGGATAGAATTCCAGCTGCCTAAACCTGCCTTGATTGTGTGCCGGATCGGCACACAGGTTGATTATTAGCCAGTGGAGGGATAATATATGAGGGCTGGCAGACCCATGAGGAGGGGGAGAAAATTCTGCGACCGCATTTGCCTTTGCCCAGGCTTACAGGGCCTCCTCGCCAGCCAACGAAAAATATTAGGAGCACTGCCATGAAGAAACAGCTGGGGAACGGATCCACTGATCCGCGCATTGTGGCGCGAGTCAGTACGGAGACGCAGAGGTACATAGCGCAAGCTGCTGAGCTAACAGGCGTGACCCTGTCACAATTTGTGATTGAGTCATCCATGAGCCGGGCGGAAAGGGTGATCGACCAGATGACTCGCATTAAGGTGACCGTTGAGACGGGTAACCGAATGCTAAATCTAATGGATCGTAAGCCTAGGAAACCCAGATCAAGCAAGCTCATTCAGGACGCGCTCGACTACAAGGAAACGATAGATGCGAGCGAAACTTACACCGATTCAAAAGAGACATAACCGCAGAGATTTTGACTGTGGTAATGAACAACTGAATAACTATTTAGCTAACAGCGCGCGGTCATCCGACTCCAAAAGGATGACAAGGACATTTGTCCTGGAAGATCCAAGAGACTCAAATAGGGTCATGGGTTTTGTGACGCTGACTCCCACCACAATCGACATTCCAGATGAGTGCTTTGCCGGCCGTAAACTTAAGAGTCCGGTACCCGCTCTGTTGCTCGCCAAAATGGCCGTGGATAACCGGTACAAGGGGCAGGGTTGTGGCAAACGTCTTTTTACCTACTCGATCATTACCGCAGCTGAGATTTCAGATGCCGTAGGTGGCGTAGGCTTGGTTATTGATGCCAAGGACCAGGATGCAAAAGCTTTTTACCTTGATAGGGCAGGGGACGACCTTGAGATCATCGATGAGACCGGCCTTAAGCTGTGGCTCCCGATAGGCGTGTGCAACTTTATTGCAGGCATAGCGTAGATCGCTCGTCGTCTAGCACTGGTCTGCAGACCGTATTGCTTTTAGAGAGAATCCATCTTTGAAAGGCAATGCGCTCCAGCTAACGGGGCCCTGAAGACCGGGGCAGCAGTTACAACGGTATCATCCAGGTTGCCGGTCACTGGTGTGCCTGTATCAGAGATAGAAGTCCATAAGCCATGTTTGCACTATTTTATGTTTCTATAGTTATGTTTGTTTCGGAGCTGAAAAATAACGCCAAAACAACAAGGTAGAACGATTAGGGCAACTCACATGAAGACTCAGTATCTTTGAGACGGTCTAGGGCAACTCAATGACGGTAGAAAGCCACCCTCAAGAATTCTTAGAGCAACTAAAAGACGGTCACCCACAACCTAACGATGGTCAGCAAAAAAGCTGTGTTTTCCACAAGTTGGCAGAGAGCATTCACCAAGGGCAACTAGATGACGGCGGTCTTGAGGCCAGAAAACACAGTCATTCGGCAACCTAAATGAAGTTTCTCGGGTTAAAAGGCAACTCAATGACGGGATCTTTCGTGTCAAAACCGATATCCCGCTAACCTGGTGCCGATCGCACCCATCAAAAGCAACCGAATGACGGTAAGAACCGCTTCACCCGGCCCCAATTAAAGGCAACCTTATGACGGGCGGCACACTACTCAGGCCTTCGTGCTAACTAAAAGCAACTCGATGACGGTTCGGCGACCTCAAAAACAGCTAAAGGCAACTCAATGACGGGCTCAGCCAGGATTTCGGCAACCGAATGATGGTCATTTCAGGTCTTCACAATCAAAATTCGATGAAGAATTGAGCAAATGGATGCTTGTGAGCCGCTAAAGGCAACCTTATGACGGCGAATTCGACGTTAAACCGGCAAACTAGAGAGCTCGTGACCAGCCCGGTCTACCAGGAATATCTAAACCAAACGTCATTTGGTTGCCCATGGCCGTCATTGGGTTGCCTTTTACCATCCTGAAGTTGCTTCTTGCCCTTCGCCCTTGAAGCTTTTTCTGTTGGGTGATATTTGTTCGAACCATCAATTCACTTATTCGGGGTTCATCGTGGGACAAGCAGCTGAAGCTAATCACCAGCTCGATTTAATTCCACTCAACGAAAACACCCCTAAACTCCGGGTTGCGAAAGCCAACGCCTTGGTTGAGGCGCAATTTGAGCTGACAAGCCAAGAGCACAAACTTCTTTTGGTTGCCATGGCGCAGATCCGTAAAGATCAGACACAGTTCCATGAGCAAGTCTTCCAGGTTCAGGATCTAGTAGCCCATTTGGAGCTCAACCCCAAAAACGCCTATCGAGATCTCCGCCGCATTTCTAAAGGCATTATGAGCAAGCAAGTCACTATCCGGAATGAAGACACCGGCGAATGGCGAATGTACCAATGGGTTTCCAAAGCTTATTGTGAGCGTGGATCATTCGGCATCAAATTTAGTGAAGAGCTCAAGCCTTTCCTGATCGGCCTGGTTGGCCGCTTCACACTTTATGAGTTAGGTCGAATTCTGCGAATGAAATCGAATTACGCGATTCGACTCTATGAGTTATTTCAGCAGTACCGTAAGTTCGGCAACCGGACCGTTGGGCTTGATCCTAAGCTCGCTGCTCGCAATGGTTGGGATAACTTCTCGAAGCTGATGGGCTACAACCCGGAAACATACGAAAGATTCGCCAATCTCAACCAGAAAGTTCTCCAGCCGGCTATTGCCCAGATTGAGCAATTTACTGAATTTAAAAAGGTCTACGTTAAAAAGATAAAGCACGGCCGTAAAACGGTTGCCCTTGAGTTCGAGTGGAAGACCATCGACACCTTGGAGGATCTTCCGAACCATCCGCTTTACTCGGATCTCAGAGCTCTCGGAGTAACCGATGCCTCCTGCAGAGAGATCTTCACCAAATATGATGAGGATCGAATCGTCAGCAATTTGGCACTGGCGAAAGCTCACCACAGGTCTCAAACACTCAGCAATCCCGCTGGATGGTTTGTAACGGCAGTTCGAGAAAACTATGCAAATCCAGAACTACCACTGGATGCGATAGAACAGGAAACTAAGGCGGACGCCTCAAAACCAAGCACAAGCCATCCTTTATTCCACGAGTGCGCTACTCCTGCCGAATTCCGTAATCTGGTTGCCGCAGAAAAGGATAGGGGAGAGCCTTTCTCCAGTTATTCGGAATTTCTGAATTATTCTGTTGCCCAACAGGTCGAAAAATTCCGATCTACAACCGATTGAACGCTTTCCTACCTCTTTAGGCCACAAGCCCAGAACTCCGCTTCAGATTCCCTGCATAAACCAAAGTCTGCCCAAACACGCCTGCCAGGTCTGCAGATACCAACTAAAATTACTAAGGTCCAATAAACAGGGTAATTGCGGAGCAGCTCCAGGGAGGATTTGAGCCATGGCAAAAGAAAAGAAAACTATGCCCGGGCCTTTAGCAATCACGCTTTTCGTGATCGGTGGAATAGTTGGATTCCACCTCGGCGATCTACTTAGCGACCACCGCGTCTGGGAGCAATATTTCTCCTGGGTCTTCGCCGGCGTTTTCGCTATCGGCTCCCCAGTAGTTGTCGCCGCTATCTTTTGGGACTGACCACCTATAACCCAATTTACAATTACGACTCCCAATAGTGAAGACTGGAGTACAAGAACAATAAACAAAGCTTAGGTTGTTAGCTGCCTACCGTTTAGCATACTACGCATAATAAACATTATGTTAAACCAGGTGCGGTGTTCATTTTAGTTCAGGAGGTTTTGGATCGGCCTGTAGCCCAGTGGCTGTGGGGTTTCCTGTAAATATCACCGAGACACGTCTACTGCTCTTACGCGCAGTCCATAAATTAATTCAGGGCACTTCGAACAACGCGCAAACTTGATCTTTAGAGTGCAGTCTGGTCGCGACTCTCGCATCCCCAAAGTGGGTTGCCTGGCAATTGGAGATGCTTGGGTGACTGAAGAGCGAAGTTGGGTTTGGTCGCAAAGCGAACATTCCGATTTAGAGATAACGCTTGCAGCATGCGGGCCTACGGAATAGAGCCGAAGGCGCACTGGAAAAGACGTCGCCGTGCCTGCAATGTTTAAAATCTCTCAATGTTGAGTTTCCGGCCAACAGCGCCCATCAAATGTCCCTAACTGGCCTTAGGTACAGCCAAAGTGCTGAAGATGGTGAACCACAGGTCGCTGAATCCCCGAAGTTGATCAAGTACCGATCCCGATTATCACCTGAGAAGTCATAGCAAAAGGTTCTAGTCCAGTACCCCGCGTCAGTTGGCACATTAGGAAAAACAGCGGGATAATGACCTGCGACCTCCAAACTCAATTCAGGATCATCTTTAGGGTCGGTTGATTCACAATCAGCATTTTCAACACTGCCTGGATTTTGGTTTCCAGCAAACCATGCCCTTGAGCCAGTATCACAGAAATTCAGGCCAAGCATTTCCCATACATCCGGAATCCTCGCGCCCAAAGCGTTGGCTGCGTTTTTCGCCTCGTCAAAGTAAAGGCGCGTTGGTGAACCAACACAGCTTTCCACTTCTGCATCATACTCCATGCCAATAAAGCACCGACGCCACTCCAAATTGGTAACTAAATCACGGACCCACTCCCCTTCATTGACGGCTTGATATCGAGGGACACTGAGAGCCCTTCCGCTGAATTCACTTTCCATGTCGTCAGCTATCGCCGTCACGTAAATATGATAGATCTCTGCCTGCCTGGGGGTTTCGAGCAAAAAGGGTGAAGTAGAGTTCATTGAGAGCTGTGCGCCATCGAAAACCGAATAGTTTTCCTGGTCAGTGATGGCTTCAACTGCGGAATAGACTCTGTAGGCTGAGACTGCCGAGAGGGATGTGTGGACCCACGATATCGAAGACGCCGTCGCTTCAACTTGAACCTCCGTTATAGAAGGCGCTTCCAGGGCTGTTTGAATGGGACCTTCAGTATCAGTACTCTCATCACTACCGCCCCCGCCACCACATGCAGTCAAAGCGGTGGACAACACAGTAATAGAAATTACCTTAATAAATACCTCCAAGTTCAGCGAAGACGCAGACGCCAAGAAAAAAGCGGAAGATCGCGTGGCGCTGTTGACCCCGATTGCCAAGGCCTTCTTCACCGACCGTGGCCTGGACACCACTATCACCGGTCAGCAGGTATTCGGTGGTCACGGTTATATCCGTGAGTGGGGCATGGAACAGTTCGTCCGTGATTGCCGTATTTCCCAGATCTACGAAGGCACCAACGGTATTCAGGCGCTGGACCTGGCCGGCCGTAAAGTGGCTCGCAACGGCGGCAAGTCCGTGGATGCCTTCCTGGCGGATGCCCAGGCCTGGGTTGATGCCAATGGCGACAACGCGCAGCTGGCCGCTGTGAAGGACGATCTGCAAGCGGCTTTGGCATTGCTGAAGTCCTCCACCGATACGTTGTTGGCCCAGGCCGGTGATAACCCGGATGCCATCAGTGCCGGTGCGGTGGAGTATCTGGATATCTTTGGCTATGTGATCTACGCATGGCTGTGGGCCCAGATGCTGGCGGCTACGGACGGTCGTGATGATGACTTCGCCAAAGCCAAGCGCATCACCGGCCAGTACTACTTCCAGCGTGTCTTGCCGAAAGCCCAGTCCCTGGCGGCCCAGCTGAACAGTGGCGCGGCTACCATGATGGATCTGGATGCGGATCTGTTTTAAAGACCGCTGCATGTGGCACGCAACACGCCGCACGCATAAAGAAACCGCACCTCCAGGGGGGCGGTTTTTTTATGCCTGTTAACGTTTCAGCGCGGAGGGCAGAGGAGCGTGATTCGTTCACCCTTGCGACGTGTTGTTGCTTGCAGCATGAAGCGTGCTGCGCCTCTTCTACGGAAACTGCATGTTCAAGGGTGAGCTGCCTTGGAGGCTTTGCGCGCGGTCGGGCTCGTCGATAAAGGGGTTACGGTTGCCTTGCAGTTGCTCGATCACGTTATTGCGGCGGCGCTCTTCGTCGGTGACCGGGTCTTCCTGGTTCCAGCGTTGGTACATATCCAGGGTACCCAGCAGGGGAAGCTCGTAACGTTCGTGGAGATAGAGCATGGCCCGGGCTACGTCTCCCTTGGCGCTGACCGGTGGCTCGAATACCTGGAAAGATTGTTTGTAACCGCAGTTACTGTCTTTTGCCGTCGTGTCAGGCAGATCGCCAAACAGGGTGCGCCGGCGGTCCAGCTCGGCGCGGCGGGTGACAGGGAAAAGAGCGTGACGGTCCTTGCGAATATCAGAAAATTGCGGATTGTTTTCGCAAAGGCGACTGCTGCGACAACCAAAATGCTGAGCCAGTCGGCGTTCATCGTAAATCTGCTCTACCGAAATGCGATCACCAGGCTTGAAGGGCTCCTGACAATAAAGGGTGTTGCCTCCGTTGGCGTAAACCTGCTTGAGGAACAGTGCGTCCATGCCATCGGCGTAGCTGGCCGCAACCGGCAAAAAACTTGCCAGTAAAGCCAGTGTAATTTTGTGCATATTGTGAATCCTGTCACATTTCCAATATTGCCATCTTAGCCCCCAAGGCCAGGGTGACGGATATCTACAATGTATACCGAGCAGACAGGTGGTGCCAACGGTGGGACTAGTGGTTGTCTAACAAAAGCGTCACGCAGCTCTGGATATGTGCAGTGATCGCGGTTTCGTCGGGAAGCTGGCTGGGCGCCAGCAGGGCGCAGAGCTGGAAGTCGGCCTTGATCATCCCGAAAAACTGCCGGGCGGCATGGGGGCTGGGCTGGGCTCCTGATAGGAGTCCGCGGTCGTGCAGGCACTGCAGGTAAAGCTGCAACTGCTCTTGCAACATGTGTGGCCCGGCTTCGTAAACGGTTTGCCCGAGTTGGGCAAAGGCCGCCCCTTCCGCTATCAGCAGCCGATACAACTCCAAGTTGACTGGATCCGTCAGCGCGTTGAAAAAAGCGTGGCCCAGCAGTTCCAGGCCTTCCCGGGCCGTTAATCCGTCCAGTTCCAGGCTGCGGATATCGTGCACCATCTTGTGGGCGTGGTGGGCAATGACCGCGCTGAACAGGCCACGTTTGTCGCCAAAATACTCATACAGGCTGCGGCGCGAACCACCTGCTTCCGCAATGATCATGTCCAGCGTGGTGCGGTCATAGCCATGCTGCAGGAAGGTGTGGGTGGCGGCATCAAGCAGTGCCTGTCGACGACGCTGGCCGCGCTCGCTGAGCTGTTGGGTCATGAAGAAAGTCCTGTGATATCACTCAATGGTATTGAGCAGGACACTTTCCGGCAATGACGGTGGGCATCAATAAGCAAGGCAAAGTGGTAAGGGCGTAGCCAAAACGGGATTAACCGCACGAAAACAAGGTTGATTAATAAATAAGAATCAATATCATTGCGATTCTCTTTTATTGCTTTCCCTGTCCAAGGAGGCGGACATCCCTCATGACCCTCATGGGCCTGTTATTTTCCCGTAGAAAGAAAGCCTTCGCGGCGGTGGCGGTGCTCAGTGTGCTGAGTGCGGTATTGAGTGTGGCGGTATTGGCGTTTATCAGTCAGCGGTTGCTGGCCGGTGGCGCGGACCTGCCGGTGGTGCTGCTGCAGTTTGCCTTGTTGCTGGTGGCGCTGCTGGTCACTGCCACGGCCGCCCAGGTCACCCTGCATGTGCTGGGACACCGGATGGTCTACGGCCTGCGCCGGGATCTGGTGCGCCGGGTGTTGGCCACGGACATCGAGCAACTGGAAAAGGTGGGCGGGCCGCACCTGCTGGCGGCGCTGAGCACCGACCTGCGTAACCTGACAATCGCCTTTGTGCACTTGCCGGAGCTGGTCTACGG
>NZ_LSMM01000046.1:0-46667 GCF_001566815.1 Marinobacter sp. Hex_13 | reverse complement strand
CGTTGGCAATGATGCCCTCAGGGCCTTCATAGACTTTTTCCAGATCTATATCGGCACCCACACAGGTAAATACGAAGTCTGCGTCAGCAACGGCGGCGGCGATGGAGTCGCAGGCCTTGCCTTTATACTGGCTCGCCCAGCTCTCTGCTTTGGCGTGAGTGCGGTTCCATACCTGGACTGTAAGGCCGGCGTTTGCCAGGTGGCCGGCCATTGGATAGCCCATTACGCCGAGACCGATAAATGCGGCAGTTACGTTCATCACTGTTTCTCCAGACGTGGTTGGTGTTAGCGCGAAGTAGGCATCAATCATTGCAGAATGTGAGGGCACAAAAAAGGCCGCTGATGCAGCGGCCTTTCGATTTCGGCTATCCGGGAGCTACTTCTTGGGGTAGCTTCTTGCTTCGGAGCCTGTGTAGAGCTGTCGCGGCCGGCCAATGCGGTAGTCGCCGCTGACCATTTCGTTCCAGTGTGAGAACCAGCCAATGGTCCGCGAAAGGGCGAATATAACCGTAAACATGGACGTCGGAATGCCGATGGCCTTGAGGATCAGGCCGGAGTAGAAGTCCACGTTCGGGTAGAGTTTGCGCTGGACGAAATACTCGTCTTCAAGGGCAATCTTCTCGAGACGCTGTGCGATCTTCAGGAGAGGGTCGTTCTCCAGACCGAGCTCAGTCAGAACTTCATGCGCAGTTTCGGCCATTACCTTGGCGCGCGGGTCAAAGTTCTTGTAGACCCGGTGACCAAAGCCCATCAGGCGGAATGGGTCGTCCTTGTCCTTCGCCTTGGCGATGAATTTCTCGATGTTGGACTCGTCCCCGATTTCCGCGAGCATGTCCAGAACTGCCTCGTTGGCACCGCCGTGGGCAGGGCCCCACAGCGCTGCAATACCGGAGGCAATACACGCGTAGGGGTTGGCGCCGGTTGAGCCGGCCAGGCGAACGGTTGAGGTGGACGCGTTCTGTTCGTGATCGGCATGCAGGATGAAAATCTTGTCCATCGCCTTGGCGAGGATCGGGTTTGGCTTGTATTCCTCGCAGGGAACACCAAACATCATCTGCAGGAAATTCTCAGAATAGGTCAGGTCGTTGCGGGGATACATGAACGGCTGACCAATGCTGTACTTGTAACACCAGGCCGCAATGGTTGGCATTTTGGCGATCAGTCGGTGAGCAGTGATTTCACGCTGCTCGACGTTGGTGACATCCATCTGGTCGTGATAGAAAGCCGACAGGGCTCCAACGACGCCGCACATAATGGCCATCGGATGCGCATCACGGCGGAAACCCTGGAAGAAGTTGCGCATCTGGTCGTGCAACATCGTGTGGTTTTTGATGGTGTCGTGGAAGCGCTTGTTCTCTTCCGCTGTCGGAAGCTCGCCGTTAAGCAGGAGGTAGCAGACTTCCAGGTAGTCGGAGTTTTCTGCCAATTCCTCGATTGGGTAGCCTCGGTGCAGGAGAACGCCCTTGGCTCCGTCGATGTAGGTGATCTGGGATTCGCAGGCTGCGGTGGATACAAATCCAGGGTCGTACGTAAAGACGCCTTCCTGGACGAGGCTTCTCACGTCAATGACGTCAGGGCCGACGGTGCCTGAGTAAACCGGTAGCTCAATGGACTTGTCACCCACCGAAAGCGTGGCTTTCCTGTCGGTCATGGTGCTCTCCTATTTATCAGCATTTGGAAGCGCTAGAAGGCGCGTATTATCGCAAAACTGGCGGCAAAATATAGGGCGTTGGCTTTTTTTGTCAATGGAAGAGGCAATAAAACCCATTATTTGACGCCTGCTGTAAATCAGGGAAATCCGGAATACGGCTGCTTTCGAGGTTTAATTGATTTTGTCAATCCTCTTTATAGCGAGTCCCAGGGCCTGATTTAACGGGCCCTGACAGAGTTGCGCGTTTGTAATTGAAAAGGGTACTCCTTATAATCCGTAGCCCGGAATCGGGGATATAACAGGCCGCAGCGTCAGATATCAAAAGAGCGCATGCCGGTTTTTCTCCCTCCTGAACATATCGTGTGCCGGATCCGTTCAGCATACCGATCCTTACATACCAACCATCCGCATCCGGTTTTTTCCGGCCCCGCGGAACCAAGAGAGAGTGTGAGAGCGCTGTGAATAGCAAACGACCAGTAAATCTCGATCTCGGCAAGTTTCATTTTCCGCTGCCAGCCATCACGTCCATACTGCATCGCGTCAGTGGCATCATCATTTTTGTGGGTGTTGCTTTCATGTTGTACGGGCTTCAGCTTTCCCTTTCCGGGGAAGAAGGCTTCAGTCGGGTTAGTGGCTTGCTGGACAGCTTCCTTGCGAAGCTGATTACCTGGGGCATTCTGTCTGCCTTGCTGTACCACCTGGTTGCGGGTATCAAGCACCTGCTGATGGATATGGGCATCGGCGAAGAGCTGGAAAGTGGCCGGCTCGCGGCGAAAGCCACAGTCGTCATCTCCGTTATTCTCATCCTTCTGGCAGGAGTCTGGGTATGGTAAACAGCGTCACGAATCTCGGACGTAGCGGTGTTTTCGACTGGATGATCCAGCGTGTTACCGCTTACGTGCTTGCTCTGTATACAGTTTTTCTTTTCGGGTTCATCCTGACCACTGACGTTAATTACGACAGCTGGTCGGCGCTTTTCGACCAGACCTGGTTCCGCATCTTCACCCTGCTTGCACTGCTCTCAATCGGCGCGCACGCCTGGGTTGGGCTCTGGACAGTGACAACGGATTACATCAAGGCGACCCTGCCGCGCTTCCTGGTACAGGCACTTTGCGGTCTGGCCATGTTCGTGTATTTGGTCTGGGGCATTCAGATTCTTTGGGGGCTTTAATTAATGGCTAATATCAAGACCATGTCTTATGACGCGATTGTTATCGGTGGCGGCGGTGCCGGTATGCGTGCCGCCCTTCAGCTGACAGAATCCGGCGTCAATACCGCATGTATCACCAAGGTATTTCCGACCCGTTCCCACACTGTATCTGCCCAGGGCGGTATTACCTGCGCCATCGCCAGTGCCGACCCCAATGATGACTGGCGCTGGCACATGTACGACACCGTCAAGGGTTCCGACTATATCGGTGACCAGGACGCGATTGAGTACATGTGTTCCGTGGGCCCGCAGGCTGTGTTCGAGCTGGAGCACATGGGGCTGCCGTTCTCCCGTACCGAGCAGGGCCGTATTTATCAGCGTCCGTTTGGTGGTCAGTCCAAGGGGCCGGACAATCCTGCCCAGGCGGCGCGTACCTGTGCTGCTGCGGACCGTACCGGTCACGCGCTCCTGCACACGCTCTATCAGGCGAACCTCAAGGGCGGAACCACCTTCCTGAACGAGTGGTACGCCGTTGATCTGGTGAAGAACAGTAAAAACGAAGTGGTTGGTGTCGTCGCCATCGAAATCGAGACTGGCGAAGTGGCTTACATCAAGTCCAAGGCAACCGTTCTTGCCACTGGCGGTGCAGGTCGTATCTACGCCTCCACCACCAACGCCCTGATCAATACCGGCGACGGTATTGGTATGGCGCTCCGTGCCGGTTTCCCGATGCAGGACATGGAGATGTGGCAGTTCCACCCCACGGGCATTCATGGCGCCGGTACTCTGGTAACAGAAGGTTGTCGAGGTGAGGGCGGTTATCTGATCAATTCCGAGGGTGAACGTTTCATGGAGCGTTACGCTCCGAACGCCAAAGACCTGGCTGGTCGCGACGTGGTTGCCCGCTCCATGGTGATTGAGATCCTGGAAGGCCGTGGATGCGGTCCGGACAAGGATCACGTTCTATTGAAGCTGGACCACCTTGGTGAAGAAACACTGAACCTGCGCCTGCCGGGTATTTGTGAGCTTTCACGCACCTTTGCGCACGTGGACCCGGTTAAAGAGCCGGTGCCGGTTGTGCCAACCTGTCACTACATGATGGGCGGGATTCCCACCAACGTAGGTGGTCAGGCCCTGACTCAGGATGAGAGCGGTAACGACACGCCCATTCCCGGGTTGTTTGCCTGCGGTGAAGCAGCTTGTGTGTCCGTTCATGGTGCCAACCGTCTTGGCGGTAACTCCCTGCTGGATCTGGTCGTCTTCGGTCGTGCCGCTGGCTTGCACATTGAAGAGCAGCTTCGCGGCGGCTTTGAGGTGGACGGCGCCAGTGAGGAAGACATCAAGAACGCGATGGCGCGCCTTGATCGCCTGAACAGCGCCTCGGAAGGCGAGAGCGTTGCCGAAGTGCGCAAGGATCTGCAGAACTGCATGCAGCTTTACTTCGGTGTGTTCCGTGACGGCAAGAGCATGGAAGAAGGTCTCGAGAAGCTGGAAGCGATTGGTAAGCGCGTACGCAATACCAGGCTCGCGGATACCAGCAATGCCTTCAACACCGCGCGTATCGAAGCCCTTGAGCTTGATAACCTTTATGAAGTTGCACTTGCAACGGCTGTTTCAGCCTACGAGCGCAAGGAAAGTCGCGGTGCTCATGCCCGTAACGATTTTACCGAGCGTGATGATGAAAACTGGCTGAAGCATTCGCTGTACTTCCCGCTGGACAAGCGTGTTGGAAAGCGTGATGTAAACTTCGCTCCGAAAACGGTGGATACATTCCAGCCGAAGATCCGGACTTACTAAGGGGGATTGTGCAATGTTAGTAAGCCTGTACCGCTACAACCCGGAAACCGACAATGCGCCCTATATGCAGGACGTAGAGCTTGATATACCGGAAGGAAAGGACCTGATGGTTCTGGATGTCCTTAACCTGGTCAAGGAGCAGGACCCCTCAATGGCCTATCGCCGTTCCTGTCGGGAAGGCGTCTGTGGGTCCGATGGTATGAACATGAATGGCAAGAACGGTCTTGCCTGCATCACGCCGCTGTCGGAAGTGCTCAAGAACAACAAGCTGGTTGTTCGCCCACTTCCGGGCCTGCCGGTGATTCGTGACCTGGTTGTGGACATGAGCCTGTTCTACAAGCAGTACGAGAAGGTTATGCCGTACCTGGTCAACGACAATCCGGCGCCCGCCATTGAGCGTTACCAGTCACCGGAAGACCGGGAAAAGCTGGACGGCCTGTACGAGTGTATTCTCTGTGCCTGCTGTTCCACGGCTTGCCCCTCATTCTGGTGGAATCCGGACAAGTTCGTTGGCCCGGCCGGATTGCTGCAAGCCTACCGGTTCCTGGCCGACAGCCGGGATACTGCACAGGAGGAGCGTCTTGCCAATCTGGATGATCCGTTCAGTGTATTCCGCTGTCGGGGCATCATGAACTGTGTCAGCGTTTGTCCGAAAGGCCTTAACCCAACACGGGCGATCGGCCACATTCGGAACCTTCTGCTTCAGCGGGCGACGTAAGCAGAATCTGAAACAAACGCTATACTGTGCTGACAAGGCTCGCACCCGGAAGGGCCCGCAACGACGCGGGCCCTTCAACCAAAGGCTTATAGTCAAAAGTCTTAGCAGGGTGCACACTACGCAGGCCGTCACGGGAGCTTAAAAGGTTCCTGGCGGATTGCTGAGTATAATAACCACCGGGGAACGGAAAACATCCTTGTTGGATGTGGTGGCCAAAGTCGATCCCGTAAAAACCCGTATTGACTCAGATATACCCCTGGCCGACCATAGCCAGCTCCCCGCACCAGCCCAAGGTGAGCTATTCAAAATGCACGAAAGCATAATGGAGCAGTTGTGGCAGACTTCCCACCTACAAGGAGGGAATCTCGCCTATGTTGAACAGCTTTTCGAAACCTACCTGACAGACCCCAATGCCGTTCCCGAAGAATGGCGCAGCTATTTCGATAAACTTCCCAGTGTGGATGGCTACAAAGGCCGTGATATAGATCATTCGTCCATCCGCCAGCAGTTTGAACACATATCCCGTAACCAGCGCTTTCTAGCCAGCAGCGGCGTACCTGCCAGTGCAACGGTTGATGCCGACAAAAAGCAGATCCGTGTCCTCCAGTTGATCAATGCCTTCCGTTTTCGTGGCCACCAGGAAGCAAAGCTGGATCCCCTCGGTGTATGGAACCGTCCACAGGTTGAAGATCTCGATCCATCCTTTCACGAACTATCGGAAGCGGACTACGACCTCGAGTTTCAGACCGGCTCGCTGAACTTTGGCTCCGAGACAATGAAGCTTCGGGACATCGTTGGTGGTCTTCGGCAGACGTACTGTGAAAGCATCGGTGCGGAATATATGCACGTTGTGGACACTCGTATCAAACGCTGGTTCCAGCAACGCATGGAGCCGGTACGCTCGCGTCCCAACTACGAGTCTGGAACCCGTAAGCATTTGCTGGAACGGTTAACCGCAGCGGAAGGCCTCGAAAAGTATCTGGGTTCCCGCTATCCGGGCGTAAAACGGTTTGGGCTTGAAGGTGGCGAGAGCCTGATTCCCTGTCTGGATGAGCTGATCCAGCGGGCAGGCAGCTACGGCGCGAAGGAAATCGTGTTGGGCATGGCCCACCGGGGCAGGTTGAATGTTCTGGTTAATACACTCGGCAAGAACCCGAAAGAACTGTTTGACGAGTTTGAAGGCAAGAAACTCGCTGATTCCGGTTCTGGTGACGTTAAATACCATCAGGGTTTCTCTTCCAACGTGATGACCGAAGGTGGCGAAATCCACCTTGCGCTGGCGTTTAACCCGTCGCACCTTGAGATCGTGTCTCCGGTGGTTGAAGGCTCAGTCCGTGCCCGCCAGACCCGGCGCAACGACCCTAACGGCACCCAGTGTGTGCCCATCATCATGCACGGTGACGCAGCGTTCGCCGGGCAGGGTGTGGTTATGGAAACCTTCCAGATGTCCCAGACCCGGGGCTATGGTGTTGGCGGTACTATTCATATCGTCATCAACAACCAGGTCGGTTTTACCACCAGCAAGCAGGAAGATGCCCGTTCCACGGAATACTGCACCGATGTGGCCAAGATGATTCAGGCCCCGATCCTGCACGTGAACGCGGACGATCCCGAGGCGGTCATGTTTGTGACCCAGATGGCCATGGATTACCGCCACGAGTTCAAGAACGATGTGGTGATCGATCTGGTGTGCTATCGCCGCCGCGGACACAATGAGGCAGATGAGCCGGCCGCAACACAGCCGGTGATGTACGAAAAGATTCGCAAGCTGACAACCACCCGCAACCTCTATGCGGAAAAACTGGTTGCTGACGGTGTGATCACTGAGGACGAAGCCAAACAGATCGAACTGGACTACCGGGACGAGTTGGATAAGGGCGACCACGTGGTCAAGTCCCTGGTCAAGGAGCCCAACAAGGATCTGTATGTCGACTGGACGCCGTACCTGGGGCATGAGTGGACTGCCAAGTGCAAATCCAGTGTCGCCCTCAAGACGATCCAGAAACTGGGTAAGAAACTGACTCACGTGCCGGAAGGCTTCAGTGTTCAACGCCAGGTGTCCAAGATTGTCAGCGACCGGGAAAAAATGACCGCCGGCGCGCTACCGATCAACTGGGGCTACGGTGAAGTGATGGCCTACGCCACGCTTCTGAACGAAGGGCACCCCATCCGGATTACCGGCCAGGACGTTGGTCGCGGCACCTTCTCTCACCGCCACGCGGTACTGCACAACCAGAAGGACGGTGCCCACCATATTGCGCTGGAGCACATTGCCGAGAACCAGCCGAAGTTTGAAATCTACGACTCACTGCTCTCAGAAGAGGCGGTGATGGCGTTCGAGTATGGTTATTCCACCACGGCGCCCAATGGTCTTGTGGTCTGGGAAGCCCAGTTTGGTGACTTCGCCAATGGCGCCCAGGTGGTGATTGACCAGTTCCTGACCAGTGGTGAGCACAAGTGGGGGCGTCTGTGCGGCCTCACGCTGCTGTTGCCTCATGGCTATGAAGGCCAGGGTCCGGAGCACAGTTCGGCAAGGTTGGAGCGTTTCCTGCAGTTGTCCGCGGAACACAACATCCAGGTTTGCGTGCCAACCACGCCATCCCAGGTGTTCCACATGCTGCGTCGTCAGGTCAAGCGTCCGCTGCGTAAACCTTTGGTTGCGATTACGCCAAAGAGCCTGTTGCGTCATAAGGAAGCTACCTCGGAACTGGACGACCTGACATCGGGTACCTTCAAGACGGTACTGCCGGAGAAAGAACCCTCCGACCCGAAAAAGGTCACTCGTCTGATTCTGTGCAGCGGTAAGGTCTACTTCGACCTGTTGGAGCGCAAGAAAGCGGACGAGCGGGATGACGTTGCTATTGTTCGTATCGAACAGCTATACCCATTCCCGGGTGACGATCTGGACGAGCTCCTGAGCCAGCACAGCAAGCTCAAGCACGTGGTCTGGTGCCAGGAAGAGCCCATGAACCAGGGGGCCTGGTATTGCAGCCAGCATCATATGCGTAATGCGCTGCATCGTCATAATCCCAAGCTGTATCTTCAGTATGCCGGTCGTGACGCCTCCGCTGCTCCGGCTTGTGGCCATATGTCGGTTCACATTGAAGAGCAGAAAAAACTGGTTAACGACGCGTTTGAAATCTGACGAGCTACCGAACTAAGGATCCGAGATGTCAACTGAAATAAAAGCCCCCGTATTCCCAGAGTCGGTCGCAGAAGGGACAGTCGCGACCTGGCATAAGCAGCCTGGCGAAGCCTGTTCACGTGACGAACTGATTGTCGATATTGAAACCGACAAGGTCGTACTCGAGGTGGTAGCTCCGGCGGATGGTGTTATCGAGGAAGTACTCAAGGGCGAAGGCGACACCGTAGAAAGTGGTGAAGTCGTCGGTAAGTTCAAGGAAGGCGCAGCTGGTGATTCCAAGCCTGCAGCCAAAGATGACAGCAAGAAAGAAGAAAGTAAGCCCGAAGCGACTTCGGAAAAGTCCTCCGAAGCACCAGCCAGGTCATCTGGCGAAGCCATCCTCAGCCCGGCAGCGCGGAAGTTGGCGGAAGAGAATAGCGTTGATCCAGACGCCGTCGAAGGTACCGGAAAAGACGGTCGTGTAACAAAAGAAGATGTTCAGAATCATATAGATGCGGGTAAATCTTCAGGGTCTTCTTCAACTCCTGCATCGAAGCCGGCCGGCGATATGCCGCAGGTGGATGTTGGTTCCGGCGAGCGTCCGGAGAAGCGGGTTCCCATGACGCGTCTGCGTGCCAGTATCGCGAAACGACTGGTCAATGCTCAGCAGACCGCGGCCATGCTCACCACGTTCAACGAAGTGAACATGGGGCCGGTCATGGAGCTGCGCAAGCAATACAAGGAAAGCTTCGAGAAGCGCCATGGGGTCAAGCTCGGTTTCATGTCCTTCTTTACCAAGGCAGCGACCGAAGCGCTGAAACGCTTCCCTGCGGTTAACGCCTCCATCGACGGTAACGACATGGTTTACCATGGTTACCAGGATATCGGTATTGCTGTGTCAAGTGATCGCGGCCTCGTTGTGCCTGTGGTTCGTGACACCGACGCGCTCGGCCTGGCCGACATTGAGAAGAAGATCGTCGAGTACGGAACCAAGGCCAAAGACGGCAAGCTCGGTATCGAGGATATGACCGGTGGCACCTTTACCATCACCAACGGTGGTATCTTCGGTTCACTGATCTCCACGCCGATCCTCAACCCGCCACAGACGGCCATTCTGGGTATGCACAAGATCCAGGAGCGTCCGATGGCAGTGAACGGCAAGGTCGAGATTCAGCCGATGATGTATCTGGCGCTTTCCTACGACCACCGCATGATCGATGGCAAGGAAGCAGTGCAGTTCCTGGTGGCTATCAAGGAAATGCTTGAAGACCCAGCGCGCATTCTGCTGGACGTCTGAGCTGACACTTAACGAATTGGAAAACGGGATAAAACATGTCTGACAAGTACGACGTAATCGTCATTGGCGCTGGCCCGGGCGGCTATGTTGCCGCCATCAAAGCGGCTCAGCTGGGCCTGAAAACCGCGTGCATCGAGTCCTGGACCGATAAAGAAGGCAAGAACCGTCTAGGCGGTACCTGCCTGAATGTGGGCTGCATTCCATCCAAGGCGTTGCTGGAGATTTCCCATAAATATGAGGAAGCCAGCCACGATTTTGCCGAGCAGGGCATTATCGCCAAGGAAGTCGGCTTCGACATCGCCAAGATGATGAAGCGCAAAGAAGGCATCGTGGACCAGTTGACCGGTGGCATCGGCGGCCTGTTCAAGTCTAACGGCGTTACACCGATCTATGGCCACGGGAAACTGTTGGCCAACCGTAACGTGGAAGTGACCGACAAGGATGGCAAGAAAAAAACCTACGAGGCGGAGAACGTGATTATCGCCACGGGTTCACGTCCCATCCAGATTCCACCTGCGCCGTTCGATGGCACGCACATCGTGGACTCTGAGGGCGCTCTGGAATTCACTGAGGTTCCCAAGCGTCTCGGCGTTATCGGGGCAGGTGTTATCGGTCTCGAGCTGGGCAGCGTATGGGCTCGCCTGGGGGCAGAGGTAACCGTACTTGAAGCGGTTGACACCTTCCTGCCAGTCGTTGACCAGCAGGTTGCCAAGGATGCACTGAAACAGTTCCAGAAGCAGGGGCTTAACGTTGTGCTGGGCGCACGTATGACCGGTGCGGAAGTCAAGCGCAAACTGGTTAATGTGACCTATGAAGATTCGAAGGGTAAGCAGGAAGCCAAGTTTGACAAGCTGATCGTCGCCGTTGGCCGTCGCCCATATACCGATAACCTGCTGTCTGAAGACTCCGGTGTTAAGTTGGACGAACGCGGTTTCATCTTCGTGGATGACAACTGTAAAACCGAAGCGCCCGGTGTCTGGGCGGTTGGTGACGTGGTTCGTGGTCCGATGCTGGCCCACAAGGCATCCGAAGAAGGCGTTATGGTTGCTGAGCGTATTGCCGGGCACAAGCCGCAGGTTAACTACGACTGCATCCCGAACGTGATCTACACGTCGCCGGAAGTTGCCTGGGTCGGGAAGACCGAGCAGGAGATGAAAGCGGAAGGTGAGGAGTACAATGTGGGTACTTTCCCATTCGCCGCCAATGGTCGAGCCATGGCAGCGAATGCGGCGTCCGGCATGGTCAAGATCATCGCCGACGCGAAAACCGATCGTATTGTCGGTTTCCACGTGGTGGGTCCCCAGGCCTCTGAAATCGTTGCTCAGGGCGTTATCGCCATGGAGTTTGGTTCCAGTGCCGAAGATCTCGCCCTGACCTGTTTTGCACATCCGACTCTGTCCGAGTCCGTGCATGAAGCGGCTCTGGGTGTTGCCGGCGGAGCGATTCACATCGCCAACCGTCGCAAAAAGAAGTAACGCGAGCCAGGAAGCAGGGGCGCCAATGACGGCGCCCCGCTGCTATTAAAACGGCTGGTTTTCGGTCGCGTTAAGGATGCGCTGAGGTGATCCCCGGCGCATCAAACCGAATTCGCACTGCGCGGGTTCAATTTCCGTATGTGGTTATCCTCCATCAGAAAGCGGGACATTAACTATGAATTTGCATGAATATCAGGGCAAACAGCTTTTCGCTGAATATGGCCTGCCAGTATCCAAGGGCATTGCCTGCGATACCCCCAAAGACGCAGTGGCCGCTGCTGACGAAATCGGCGGCGACGCCTGGGTAGTAAAAGCTCAGGTTCACGCTGGTGGCCGCGGCAAGGCCGGCGGTGTAAAACTGGTCAAGAGCAAGGACGATATCCGCGCCTTCGCTGAGAACTGGCTTGGCAAGAATCTGGTGACCTACCAGACCGACGAAAACGGCCAGCCAGTCAGCAAGATTCTTGTTGAGTCCCTTACCGATATCGACCAGGAACTCTACCTGGGCGCGGTTGTTGATCGCGGTACCCGTCGTATCGTGTTCATGGCTTCCACCGAAGGTGGTGTTGAAATCGAAAAGGTTGCCGAAGAAACCCCGGAAAAGATCCTGAAGGCCGAAGTTGACCCACTGGTCGGAGCACAGCCATTCCAGGGGCGCGAACTGGCGTTCAAGCTAGGCCTGGAAGGCAAGCAGATTGGTCAGTTCACCAAGATTTTCCTGGGCCTGGCGAAACTGTTCGAGGAGTGCGATCTGGCGCTGGTTGAGATTAACCCGCTGGTTATCACTCCAGCCGGTGACCTGCACTGCCTGGACGCCAAGATTGGCGTTGATGGTAACGCGCTGTACCGTCAGAAGAAGATCCACGAGATGCACGATCCCTCCCAGGAAGATTCCCGGGAAGCGGAAGCTGCCAAGTGGGAACTCAACTACGTGGCGCTGGATGGCAACATCGGCTGCATGGTTAACGGCGCAGGATTGGCCATGGGTACCATGGATATCATCAAGCTGTCCGGCGGCCAGCCTGCGAACTTCCTGGACGTTGGCGGCGGTGCCACCAAGGAACGTGTTTCCGAAGCGTTCAAGATCATCCTGTCTGACGACAACGTGAAAGCGGTACTGGTCAATATCTTCGGCGGCATTGTTCGCTGTGACATGATTGCCGAAGGCATCATCGGCGCCGTAAAAGATGTTGGCGTCAAGGTTCCTGTGGTTGTGCGTCTGGAAGGCAACAACGCCGAGAAGGGCACTAAAGTACTCGCTGACAGTGGCCTGAACATCATTGCCGCCACCAGTCTGTCGAATGCGGCAGAGCAAGTCGTTAAAGCCGCGGGGGGTAAATAATGAGCATCCTGATCAACAAAGACACCAAGGTTATCTGCCAGGGCTTTACCGGCGCACAGGGTACGTTCCACTCTGAGCAGGCCATCGAATATGGCACCAAAATGGTTGGTGGCGTAAGCCCCGGTAAGGGCGGCACCGAACACCTGGGCCTGCCGGTGTTCAACACCGTGCGTGAAGCGGTCGAGAAGACGGGCGCCGAAGCCACGGTTATCTACGTTCCGGCGCCGTTCTGTAAAGACGCCATCGTTGAAGCCGCTGACGCTGGCATCCAGCTGATCGTCTGCATCACCGAAGGCATCCCGACCATCGACATGCTCTACGCAAAAGAGTACGTCGATCGCAAGGGTGTTCGCATGATCGGGCCGAACTGCCCGGGTGTGATCACGCCAGGCGAGAGCAAGATCGGTATCATGCCGGGCCACATCCACAAGCCGGGCAAAGTGGGCATCGTGTCCCGCTCTGGTACCCTGACGTACGAAGCGGTCAAGCAGACCACCGACTTCGGTTACGGCCAGTCTACCTGCGTTGGCATCGGTGGTGACCCGATTCCGGGTTCCAACTTCATCGACATCCTGCAGTTGCTGCAGGACGATCCGCAGACAGAAGCCATCGTGATGATCGGCGAGATCGGCGGGACCGCTGAGGAAGAAGCCGCTGCGTTCATCAAGGACAACGTCAGCAAGCCGGTGGTGTCTTACATCGCGGGTGTGACGGCGCCTCCTGGTAAGCGTATGGGCCACGCCGGTGCGATTATCTCCGGTGGTAAGGGTACGGCGGATGAGAAATTCGCGGCCCTGAACGACGCCGGTGTCAAAACTGTGCGCAGCCTGGCTGAAATTGGCAAGGCGCTGAAGGAAGTGACTGGCTGGTAAACTACCGCCGGTGAATGAAAGCCCCCGGGTCTGTTTTGCGGACTGCCGGGGGCTTTTTGTTTTCTGGCGTCAGCGCAGGTTTTTCAATGCCTTCTTAACGCGGGCCACACATAAGACTATAATGCCCGGTCAGCCTGCAATATGATGGCTGTTCCCTATAAATAAAAGGAGTTCATGCTTTGAGTTCTGTCGATTCCCAGCAACGGATTTTGTCCGGCATGCGTCCCACCGGCAAGTTGCACCTCGGCCATTATCACGGTGTTCTGAAGAACTGGGTGAAACTCCAGCATGAATTCGAATGCTTCTTCTTCGTTGCCGACTGGCACGCGTTGACCACCAACTATGATGATCCCAGCGGCATTGAGGATAGCGTCTGGGATATGGTGATCGACTGGCTCGCGGCAGGCGTCAATCCCGGGTCCTCAACGATGTTCATCCAGTCCAAGGTGCCGGAACACGCGGAGCTTCATCTTTTACTGTCGATGATTACCCCATTGGGCTGGCTTGAGCGTGTACCCACGTATAAGGATCAGCAGGAAAAACTGCGCGAGAAAGACCTGGCCACCTACGGCTTTCTCGGCTATCCGCTACTGCAGAGCGCGGACATTCTGATGTATCGGGCCGGTCGGGTACCCGTGGGTGCAGACCAGGTGTCCCACGTGGAAATCACGCGCGAAGTCGCTCGCCGCTTCAATCACATCTACGGCCGTGAGCCGGGATTTGAAGAGCAGGCAGAGGGCGCCATCGTCAAGATGGGCAAGAAAAACGCAAAGCTTTACCGCACCCTGAAGAAGCGTTACCAGGAAGAGGGCGATATGGAAGCCCTGGAAACGGCGCGGGCATTGCTCAAGGAGCAGCAGAACATCTCCCTGGGCGATCGTGAGCGGCTGTACGGTTATATCGAAGGTGGCGGTAAGGTGATCCTTCCAGAGCCCCAGCCCCTGCTGACACCGGAATCGAAGATGCCAGGACTGGACGGCCAGAAAATGTCCAAGTCCTACAACAACTATATCGGTTTGCGCGAAGAGCCTGACAGCGTCGCCCAGAAAATCCGCACCATGCAGACCGACCCCCAGCGGGTACGGCGTACCGATCCGGGCGAACCGGAGAAGTGTCCGGTTTGGGGGCTTCATCAGGTTTATTCCGATGCGGATACCCAGGAATGGGTGCAAACCGGCTGCCGCTCGGCGGGCATTGGTTGCCTGGAATGCAAGAAGCCGCTGATTGACTCGATTATTGAAGAGCAGCGGCCCCTGCATGAACGTGCTCGTGAATATGAAGGCAATCCGGACCTGGTTCACGCCATTATTGAAGAAGGCTGCGAGCATGCCAGGGATGCCGCGAGGGATACCCTTGAGGAAGTTCGGACAGCCATGGGCCTGAACTACCGCTGAGCCCCGACGCTGACAATTCCGGAGAGACCATGACAGAGGACACCACAGGCAATACGACGGCGGATGAGGGGGCTGAGGTGCCCGTTGAGCAGGCGCCACTTGCCCGTGTCTCCGGTAAGCCGGTGGTTGATCTGCCTCGTGACCTGTATATACCTCCCGATGCCCTGGCGGTCTTCCTTGAGGCCTTTGAGGGGCCATTGGATCTGTTGCTGTATCTGATCCGACGTCAGAACATGGACATCCTCGACATCGATGTCAGTGAGATTACCAAGCAATACATGGATTACATCGGCGCCGTTGAAGCCATGCGCTTCGAACTGGCTGCGGAGTATCTGGTTATGGCAGCGACCCTGGCGGAGATAAAATCCAGGATGCTGTTGCCGCGACAGGAATCCGAGGACGAAGAGGACATCGATCCGCGAGCGGAGCTGATACGCAGGCTCCAGCAGTATGAGCGCTTCAAGCAGGCCGCCGAAGATATTGACGACTTGCCACGGCTTGAACGGGACAATTTCGTTGCCTCTGCAGCGTTGCCCCGGATGCCTTCCAGTCAGCCCCATCCGGACGTGGACCTGCGGGAAATACTGTTTGCCCTACAGGGCATGCTCAAACGTGCAGATCTGTTTACCAGCCACCACGTGGAGAGGGAGCGTTTATCCACCCGTGAACGTATGTCGGCAATACTGTCGGTCTTGCGGGATGATCAGTTCGTGACGTTCGAAAGTCTGTTCACTCCAGAGGAAGGGCGATTGGGGGTCGTGGTGAGTTTCCTGGCGACCCTGGAACTGGTCAAGGAGCAATTGATCGAAGTGGTCCAGGCCGAGGTGCTGGGCCCGATCCATGTCAGGGCGAGAGCGGTATGAACGAGGAAAATCTCCGGAAAATACAGGCCATTACCGAAGCTGCATTGCTGGCCGCCGGCAAACCCTTAACGGTCGACCAGTTACGGGATCTTTTCGAAGAAGGTGAGCGCCCGGCCCGCCAGGTAATGGAGCATGTGCTGGTCTTGCTGGAACAGTCCTGCCAGGGGCGGGGATTCGAACTGAAGAAAATCGCCAGTGGTTACCGGCTGCAGGTGCGGGAAGAGTTTGCTCCGTGGGTGGGGCGTTTATTCGAAGAAAAGCCCCAGAGGTACTCCCGAGCACTGCTGGAGACGTTGGCACTGGTTGCCTATCGCCAGCCCATAACCCGCGGTGAAATTGAGGATATTCGGGGCGTCACCGTCAGCAGCAACATTGTCCGTACGCTGCTTGAGCGGGAATGGGTGAGGGTAGTTGGGCACCGCGACGTGCCGGGCAGGCCTGCTATGTATGCCACCACCCGTCAGTTTCTGGACTATTTCAATCTGGAAGGTCTGGACCAGATGCCGCCCTTGTCAGAAATCCGGGATCTGGAAGAGATCGGTCGGGAAATCGAAAAGAACATGCAGGCCGAGATCGAATTTGAATCTCCGGCCCGAAATACTGGTGACGATGGGGATGACTCCAATCCCGATAACGCGCCAGGACAAACACTTCACTGATGCCACCGGCGTCAGTCACTCTTTAAGGATAGATCCATGGCGGCCAATCGCCCCAAGAAACCCGAACAGCGGCAGCCGGATGAAACCACCGTTTCCGGCCCGGAGCGCATACAGAAGCTACTGGCACGAGCCGGTGTGGGATCGCGTCGGGAAGTTGAATCCTGGATCGAAGCCGGTCGCCTGAGCATCAATGGGAATCCGGTTGAGCCGGGGCAGAAAGTCACGGTTGATGATCGCATTGAGCTGGATGGCAAGCGCCTCGACATTGCGGCCGGGGCCGAGGTGGTCAGGCGTGTACTCATCTACAACAAACCGGAAGGCGAGGTCACCACACGCCGCGACCCGGAAGGACGACCGACGGTATTCGACAGCCTTCCCCGGCTCCGTGACCATCGCTGGATTGCCATTGGGCGGCTGGACATCAATACCACCGGCCTGGTGCTGTTCACCACCGATGGGGAACTCGCCAACCGGCTGATGCATCCGTCACGCCAGATTGACCGCGAATACGCGGTCCGGGTATTTGGTGAAGTGGATGAGGCTATGATCAAAAGATTGTCTGAGGGCGTGCTGCTCGACGACGGTATGGCGAAGTTTTCGGACATCAGCGAGGCCGGGGGAAAGGGGATCAACCAATGGTTCCATGTGACGCTTCTGGAAGGCCGTAACCGTGAAGTGCGCAGGCTTTGGGAATCCCAGGGTGTGAGGGTCAGCCGCTTGAAGCGTGTGCGCTACGGGCCGATTTTCCTGCCAAGCCGCCTGACGGTTGGTAAGTGGGAAGAGCTGGATCAGAAAGCCGTGGATTCGCTGAGCAAAGCCGTCGATTTGAAGCCTGTGGACATTCCGGCCAAGACGCCGTCCGAGCAAAAGACCCTTGATCGTAAGCGTCGTAAACAGGCCGGGGCAGGTCCGCGTAAATCAGGCGGCGCGCGATGGCAGGTCGACAGTGCTGGCCCGTCGACGGGCCGGAAGTCATCAGGCAAGCCACCGGCAAAGTCTGGAAAACGCTGATCAGTTGCTGATAGCGGCGAAAACCCGTGTGCAATTGCGGCCATGGGCTTTCGCCTGGTACAACGCTTCGTCGGCGCGGGCAAGCCACTGGTCGGCGGTCTCGTCTGCCAGCCTCATGGCCACGCCGCAGCTGGCGGTTACTGTGACATCGGTATCCCCGCAGTCCACGACAATGGTATTGATGAAGTCGCGAATACGGTCGCCAACCTCGCGGGCGTTCGCCTCGTCGGTATGGGCCAGCAGAATGGCAAACTCTTCCCCGCCAAAGCGGTACACGCTGTCGGAATTTCTGACGGCCTTTTCGAGTTCGGCGGCCGCCAGTTTCAGCATGTGATCACCCACGACATGGCCGTGTTGGTCATTCACCTGCTTGAAATGGTCCAGATCGCACAGGATCAGTGAATACTGCTCTCCATGCCTGTCGCCAAGACAACTGGCACGGGACAGCGCCTCGTCCATAGCACGCTTGTTGGGAACACCGGTCAGGCAATCCGTCAGAGACGCCTGTTCGATGGTAAAAAACTGGCAGGCATTGCGAATGGGGCAGATGGCGGCTGCAAGCATCAACTCTATGCCTTCGAGCTCCTGTTCCGTGAATTTCTGTCGACGGCTGAGAGAAAGCGTGCCATAGAAGCCGCCTTCGAGGTTGAGCCGATAATCGCAGCTATGGGGGCCGCCCTTACCGGTTACATAGACAAAATCCCTTGACGCTATGGTATGCCGGTAAGTCAGGCAATCGTAAGGAACCACGCTGGCGATCTCTTCAGCCAGAATTGCCAGTTGTGTTTCCAGGCTGAGTGTCGTGGACAGTCTTCGGGTCAGCCTTGTCAGCACATCCGGGGATTCATTCCAGTCGCGGTGCGCCTGTCTCAGGGCCGCGAGTTTCTGAGGTTGTGGTCCAGACTTATTGATCGACGGAATCTGTTTCACTTAAAACTGCCTGTTAAGGTATTTTTTTATAAACATGCATGTTTGGGGCCATTATTTAATTAACGTTCAATAACAATTATATACAGTTATTTCCTACTCGATTTCTCAAGAATTAGAACAGACCTGGTGGCGAGCACGCCAAATTTCCGGCACGGGTTTGCCGGCATGACCAGATCGTTAAAATGTCCGACAAGGGGATTGGGCTCACGGGTGCCTGTGGTAAACTTCTGCGCTTATTCTTTGCTGCCAGTAGCGAGTGAGCGACCAACTTTATGAGGTTTCAGGCCCCCGAAAGTCTTTCCGAACAGATAGCCCAGCACCTGGGGCAGCGCATTGTGACCGGCGACCTGAGGCCGGGCGAGCGAATCCAGGAGCTCAAGGTTGCCGGTGAACTGAATGTCAGTCGCGGTTCCGTGCGCGAGGCGCTGTTGATTCTCCAGCGCCGCCATCTGGTGGATATTTTTCCTCGCCGTGGTGCCGTGGTGTCCCGTTTGACGCCGGAACTGGTCAACAGCCTCTATGATATCTACATTGATTTGCTGTGCATGCTGGGGCGGAAGGTGCTTGAGCGTTGGTCCGGCAGTGAACTGTCTGGCGTTATGGGTCAGGTGCGGGAGCTTC
Organism: Marinobacter sp. Hex_13; assembly: GCF_001566815.1. NCBI lineage: Bacteria > Pseudomonadati > Pseudomonadota > Gammaproteobacteria > Pseudomonadales > Marinobacteraceae > Marinobacter > Marinobacter sp. Hex_13. Next base: position 27,763 of record NZ_LSMM01000046.1, on the reverse strand, counting down.
AGGCGGTCATTGATGCACTCAATTCCTCCGGCGGAGATGCTGCCGAGCAGGTCATTGATGCCGGATTCGGGGTAATGCGCTACGCCTATGGGTTGGTGGAAAACCCGTTCCTTGAGGAAACCCTGGAAAACTTCCGGCCTGCGATCAGCCGGACCTATTTCGTCGCGCTTGAGAATTTCCGCGATGAACTGGCGGAAACCGGGCGGTTTTTCCGGCAACTTGCGGACGCAGCGGTGCGTGACGACGCCGCCGGCCTTGAAACCGCCATCTGTGAGTTTGGCGAACATCAGCGTGAACAGGTACTGAGTATTCTCAGGGAAGAGGTGAGCGCCTGATATGCGCCTGAAGTCCATCAAGTTATCCGGTTTCAAATCTTTCGTTGACCCGACCACGGTGCCGTTTCCGTCCAACATGACAGCGGTCGTGGGCCCCAACGGTTGTGGCAAGTCCAATATCATCGATGCGGTGCGCTGGGTGATGGGCGAAAGCTCGGCCAAATATCTGCGTGGCGAGTCCATGTCGGACGTTATCTTCAACGGTTCCAGTGCGCGTAAACCGGTCGGCCAGGCCTCCATAGAACTGGTGTTCGACAACAGCGACGGTTCGGCGCCCGGCGAGTTCGTACGTTTCAATGAAATTTCGGTACGCCGCCGTGTTTCCCGCGAGGGGCAGTCGGAATACTTCCTGAACGGCTCCAAATGCCGTCGGCGTGATATTACCGATCTTTTCCTCGGGACCGGGCTAGGCCCCCGCAGCTACGCCATCATCGAGCAGGGGATGATCTCGCGGTTGATCGAGGCCAAGCCGGAAGAGTTGCGGGTGTATATCGAGGAAGCGGCGGGTATCTCCAAGTACAAGGAGCGCCGCAAGGAAACCGAAAGCCGCATCCGCCGGACCCAGGAGAACCTGGAACGCCTGACGGATCTTCGGGACGAACTTGGCAGGCAGCTGCAACACCTTGAGCGTCAGGCTCAGTCGGCGGAAAAGTACAAAGCCTACAAACAGGAAGAGCGCCAGAAAAAGGCCGAGCTGACGGTGTTGCGCTGGCAGTCCCTGGACACCGATCTTCAGACTTGGCGCACTCGCATCCGGGATACCGAGCTCGAGCTCGAGAAGCAGCTGTCTGAACGTGTCAGCCTGGAAACAGCTCTTGAATCCCTGCGGGACGGCCATCAGGAACGTAACGAACATTTCAATCGGGCGCAGGCGCGTTACTACGAAGCCGGTGCCGATATTGCCCGCATTGAGCAGAGCCTTGAGCACCAACGAGAGCGCAGCCGCCAGACGGCCGCGGAACTGGACCAGGCCATGGCCAATCAGCGCGAACTGGCTCGGGAACTGGAACAGGATGAAGAGAAACTGGCGGGCATCCAGGAAGAACTGGATATGTTGGAGCCCGAACAGGAGGCGCTGGTCCTGAAATCGGAGGAATCCGGAGAAAAGCTCCAGAGTGCCGAGGATGCCATGAGCGAATGGCAGCACAACTGGGAGGATTTCAGTTCCCGTTCAGCGGATGCGCGCCGACAGGCGGAACTGGCCCAGTCCAGTATCCGTTCCCAGGAAAATGCCATTGAGCAACTGCGCACCCGTCAACAACGGCTTCGTGAAGAACAGGATCTGCTTGAAGGACAGGTTGATCGGGCGGAACTGGACGACCTTCTGGAGCAGCAGGAATCCCTGGAGCTGCAGAGGGAGGAAGCCGCGGAGCGAATCAACGTTGTCCAGGACGAACTCCAGGAGGCACGCCACCACCAGCGGGATGCAGATCAGGCTGCCACCGAGGCGCGCCAGCAGGTCCAGAGTCTGAGGGCATCGCTTGAATCCCAGCAGGCCTTGTTGGATGAACAGATGGGCAGCCAGGACGACACCCTGCAGGCCTGGCTTAATGAACACAGCCTTAGCGACAGCCCACGACTGGCCACGCAACTTCGTATCGACGATGGCTGGGAATTTGCGGTAGAGCAGGTAATTGGGCGCTTCAGCCAGGGGCTGAGCGTACCGGGGCTGGGAGCAATGCATGCCAACATGGCTGATGCTCCCCGAGGTTTGGCCCTGGTGAATAGTGACTCCAGCGCCAATGGTCCATCAACGGGGCTCGCAAGCAAAGTATCCGGTGCCGGGGGCATGGCATCCTTGCTGGCGCTTGTTGATACCGCGGAGTCCATGGAGGACGCGCTGGAACGGCAGAAAGGTTTGGCGCCGGGCAGGAGTGTCATTACCCCCGAGGGTGCCTGGTTGTCCGTTGACTGGGTGTTGATGCCCGATTCCGACGCAGCCCAGATTGGCGTAATCGAACGCCAGAAGAAAGTCACCGCACTGACAGCAGAGTTAGAGCAGGCGGAAGCCTCCCTGGAAGCCGCCACCGATAATCTGGACCGGTTGCTGGAACAGTCAGAACGGGCGGAAGCTGCCAGGGACGATGCCCAGGGCCGGCTGGCGGATGCTGATCGGGAACTCGCCACCCTGTCATCCAAGATCAGTGGTCTCAAGGCGCGTGCGGAACAGATTGATGCGAGGCTTCAACGCATTCGTGACGATCTTGCTGACGTGTCCATGAATCTCGAGGAGCAGCAGGGACAACTGCTGGAAACCCGCGAGGAGTGGCAGCAGGCCCTGGCATCGACGGAAGACAGCGATGAAGAGAAGGAGCGGCTGCTTGAGCGTCGGGACGTGCTGCGTGAAAACCTTGACCGGCTTCGCCAGGAGGCTCGGCACGATCGCGATCACGCCCACCAGTTACAACTCCAGCTTCAGTCTTTGAACAGCCAGCGCGATGGCTTGCGTCAGACCATTGATCGAATGCAATTGCAGAAAGAGCGTCTGGACGAGCGACTCGACATTCTCCGTGAAAGCCGCGAAAACGCCGAAGAGCCCATTGAAGATCTGAAAATGCAGCTGGAAGGCCTGCTGGACAGGCGCTTGGCTGAAGAGGAAAAGTTGGGTGCTGCCCGAGACGCGCTTGAAGAAATTGATCAGGAGGTGCGTGATCGGGAGCAAAGTCGCAGCCGCATAGAACATACCATCCAGGACGTCCGTGCCAGCCTCGAGAAGCTGAAAATGGAATCCCAGGCCCTGGAGATTCGTGCAGGCAATCACCTGGAGCAGCTCGAGGAACTGGATGTCCGCCTGCAGGAAGTGCTGTCAACGTTGCCTGAAGATGCCAGCGAGAAAGCCTGGGCTGAAGACCTCGAGAAAATCGGGTCCCGGATTCAGCGTCTGGGTGCCATCAACCTTGCGGCCATCGAGGAGTATCAGGTTCAGAGTGAGCGTAAGACCTATCTGGACAGTCAGCATGAAGATCTGATGGAAGCGCTCGAGACCCTGGACAACGCCATACGCAAGATCGATCGCGAAACCCGGCAGCGCTTCAAGGAGACGTTCGATCAGGTCAATGGGGGGCTCCAGGCGCTGTTCCCGAAAGTGTTCGGCGGCGGCAATGCGTACCTTGAGCTTACGGGTGAGGACCTGCTGGAAACAGGGGTTGCCATCATGGCAAGGCCGCCGGGCAAGAAAAACAGCACCATTCATTTGCTCTCCGGCGGGGAGAAAGCACTGACGGCCATTGCATTGGTGTTCTCCATCTTCCAGCTTAATCCGGCCCCGTTCTGTATGCTGGATGAGGTGGATGCTCCGTTGGACGATGCTAACGTGGGGCGGTACGCCAACATGGTCAAGGAAATGTCAAAACAGGTACAGTTCATCTACATTACCCACAACAAGATCGCCATGGAAATGGCCGACCAACTGATGGGGGTCACGATGCATGAGCCAGGATGCTCACGGCTGGTATCGGTAGATGTTGACGAGGCTGCCGCGTTGGCTGAAGCATGATGACATGTCGCTGGCGGACAGGCGGTCAAGGTTCGTGCAAAAATGACAAAACTGCCATCTGGCCTGTGTTTGCGTTGTATTCATTACAGGCTTTTCTTAGAGTAGCAACGATATCTGATCTGCAAACAGGACAGCACCACTATGTCTCTTAGGGAATGGTTAATTGCCATCGGTACCCTGGTTATACTCGGTATTGTGATTGATGGCCTGCGCCGGATGAGGCGCGCCCGTAAGGAATCAATCGCGATATCCTCTGGCATGGGCGCGGACGATCTCGACGATTCCCCGTTGGACCAAGACTACAACCCTGAGCTCCCAAATGGTGGGGCGCGAACCATTTCACGGGACACGCTGGAAGAGCGCGGCTACGTAAAACCGGAAAAGAGCCGTTTCGCCAAGCCCAAGCCCAAACCGACCAGGCCGGTGGTCAGCAGCGCGGCCGCGACGGCCAAGGATGACTCCGAAGAGCTGACTGCAGAGCGTGAACCGGAGCCGGAAAATCTGGCCGCCAGTGAACCCAGTGACGTTGACTACGATTCTGACATCGGTTGGGGGGCAGTAGATGAGGAACCGGAAACCGATATAGCGGATTCTGGCCCGGACGACAAAGGGATTCCCCCCACGGTAACCACCGAGGTCGAGGAAGACACGGCAAGGCGGGAAGCCACAGCACGGCAATCCGGGCAGCCCCTCGCCGGAGCCAACCGGCCGGAGGCCCGGGAAGTGGTGGTTATCAATGTGTTGGCGAAAAGTGAGCAGAATTTCGAGGGCACCAAACTCAAGGCGCTGTTCGAAGCTTGCGGCCTGGAACATGGCGACATGGATATCTACCATCGCCACGAACAGTCAGATACCACCAGCCCGGTGCAGTTCAGCGTGGCCAGTGCAGTTGAGCCCGGTACCTTCAAGCCCGAGGATATGCCAGCCCTGTCGACGCCGGGTATCAGCTTCTTTATGAGCATGCCCGGGCCTACCAATTCCATGCAGGCCTTTGAGTTCATGCTGGAAACGGCGCAGTGCGTGGTGCGCAATCTTGGCGGTGAACTGAAGGACGAGCGCCGCAGCGTGATGACCCCGCAAACCATTGAACACTGCCGCCAACGCATCCGCGAATTTGAACGTAAACAACGATCCCCCAGACAATGACCAAAGCCTCTCCCGACGTTATCAGCCGGGCCGGAGAACTCCGGGATATCATCACTGAGTATAACTATCAGTACTATGTTCTGGACGATCCCCGGGTTCCGGATGCCGAGTACGACCGCCTGTTTCGGGAATTACAGGACCTCGAAGCGCAATACCCCGATATTGTGACGCCTGATACCCCCACTCGCCGGGTGGGGGCATCGGTGGAAACCACCTTTGAGGAAGTTGTCCATCGTATCCCCATGCTTTCCCTGGACAATGCGTTCAGTGATGAAGAACTGAGGGACTTTGACCGCCGGGTGAGAGATCGGCTCAAGACCGAAGAAGACATTGAGTATGTCTGCGAGCCCAAGCTGGATGGGCTGGCGGTTAGTCTTCATTACGAATCTGGCGTGCTGACCCGGGCCGCTACACGCGGTGATGGCTATACAGGTGAGGATATCACCGCCAACATCCGTACCATCCCGTCGGTGCCCCTGAGACTTCGTGGTGACAACATCCCTGAGCTGGTGGAGGTCCGGGGAGAGGTGTATATGCCCCGGGAAGGGTTCGAAACCCTGAACAAACGTCTGGCGGACAAGGGAGAGAAGACGTTTGTTAACCCCCGTAATGCTGCCGCCGGCAGTCTGAGACAGAAAAAGCCCACCGTGACGGCCCGACGTCCACTCGAATTGTGCGCCTACAGTGTCGCGCTTGAGGACGAAAGCCGGCTGCCCGCCACCCATTGGGAAGGGCTGCAACAGGTTGGTGCCTGGGGTTTCCGGATCAACCCTGAGATGCGTCGGGCGACCGGCGCGGAGGACTGTCTGCAGGCTTACAATGAGCTGATGGATAAGCGTGCCAGCCTACCTTATGAAATCGATGGCATTGTCTTCAAGGTAAACAGCCTGGCATTGCAGCGGCAGTTGGGGTTCGTCTCCCGTGCCCCCCGATGGGCCATTGCCCAGAAATTTCCGGCGCAGGAAGAACTGACGGTCATTGAAGACGTGGAATTCCAGGTCGGCCGTACCGGCGCGATTACGCCAGTCGCCCGGCTCAAGCCGGTATTTGTGGGAGGCGTAACGGTTAGCAACGCCACGCTGCACAATATGGACGAAATCCAACGGCTGGGTGTCCGTATCGGAGACACCGTGTTCGTTCGACGTGCAGGGGATGTGATTCCCCAGGTGGTCAAGGTTGTGGCCGAACGTCGCCCTGACAATACCCGTGAGGTCCAGCTTCCGGACGCCTGCCCCGTATGCCAGTCTGACATTGTGCAGATCGAGGGCGAGGTAGTGGCCCGCTGTTCCGGCGGGCTGTTCTGTCCGGCACAGCGCAAGGAGGCCATCCGGCACTATGCATCCCGAAAGGCGCTGGACATAGAAGGGCTAGGGGACAAGTGGATTGATATTCTGGTGGACAGGGAACTGGTCACCACGGTTGCGGATCTTTACCTGTTAAAGAAAGCCGATTTGACGGGTCTTGAACGTATGGGTGATAAATCCGCGGGTAATCTGATCGATGCCATTGATCGCTCCCGCCACCCGGTCCTTTGGAAATTCCTGTATGCCCTTGGTATTCGGGAGGTGGGCGAGGCAACCGCCAAGGCCCTGGCCAGCCACTTTGGCACCCTGGAAGCCATTGGTGAGGCTGACGAGGATGCCCTGCAGTCGGTGTCTGACGTTGGGCCCATTGTCGCCGGCCACATTCGTAGTTTCTTCGACCAGACCCACAACCAGGAAACCATTCAGGCCCTGAAAGACGCTGGGGTTCAATGGCAGACCGAAGAGATCACCGCCAGTGAAAAGCCGCTGAAGGGAGAGACCTGGGTACTGACGGGGTCACTGTCCGACATGACAAGGGATGACGCCAAGGCAAAATTGGAGTCTCTTGGGGCCAAAGTAGCGGGAAGCGTCTCCGGCAAGACCTCCTGTGTTGTTGCCGGCGAAGCCGCCGGTTCGAAGCTGACGAAGGCCGAGAATTTGGGAGTCCCGGTAATGGACGAGTCCGCCTTCGTCGAATTTCTTGGCACCCACGGCCTGGAATAAACCTCTGGCCACGGCGCACACTATGGTTCGTCCGTGGCCAGAATCTGAGAACTCGCGCAGATCCTGCCTCCGTGAAATTGATTACCATGAGCTTGTTCTGTAACGGTGTGTAAAGCACCTATAAAAACAATGCTCTGAAACGGACTTTTTCATGCGCGCCGATTCGCTCTCTTGCCTCTCCTGTGCTCTTCGCTGTTTTCCTCGCGGGGGCTGTCTTGCCCTGCTGTCACTGATCCTGGTTGTCATTGGCGGTTGCAAGACCGAACAGGATGCCGAAGACCCCTACATTCTCGGAACACCGCCGGACGAAGCTTATCTGGGCGTTGAATACGCCTACAATTTTGGCGCTTTCGACAGCGACGATATTCTCGATTATTCACTCACCAATGCACCGTCCTGGCTGGCGCTGGAAGACACCAGCAACAAGGCACGCCAGGGCGTCATCATGCGGGGCGTTCCGGGGCTGACCGGTGGCTCGAGAGGCCGTGATGACCTCGGCACTACGGAGAACATCACTCTGGTTGGCAATGATGGCCGTGCGGCCGGTACACAGCCATTTGACATTGAGGTCCGGGAAAACGTGCTCAGCCTGGCCATCGACGATTTTACCGAGGGAGAGGCGTTCGAGGCGCCGGAGGAACGGGATAATCGGTGCGAGGCTCCGGAGATCGGAGAAATCGGTCGACAGACATATGAGGTGAACGAGTACGACGATGATGGCGCCGTCGTTAAAACCGTTCAACGCACCAGCGCCACCTATCCCGTTCTTGTGCGGGTACTGCTTGATCAGCCTTCTGTCACCCGTGTGTCGGTGGCCTTTGAGCTGGACTCCAGCTTTAATCCACAACGCTGTGACGAGGATATTGATCCCCCTCATCAGCGTTGTGAAAATGGCGCCGCCAACGACAACGAGGCGATCATCGGCAAGGACATTGTTGGTTTGGGGACGCAGAGCGAACCGACCTTACCAGTGCCTTCCTATCTTCAGTATCAGCCAGACGATGATGGGTTCCTGTCCAAGGGGGTGATTACTCTGGAGCCCGGAATCACCGAATGTTACATCCGCCTGGAAGTTATCGAGGACACCGAGGCCGAACCCCTGGAAACCCTGAACATCCGACTGACCGAGGTGCGGTCCGGCCTCGCCGGGCTTGGCAGTTCCAATTCCGGTGTCAGGGAATTACTGCGGATTGCGGACAATGAGCCAACAGTGCGCCTGGAAACCGAGGCCGGCGGTACCCGCGATGCGCTTAATGTCGGCGAAGTTCGCGAGTATGTTGCTTTAATCAGCGGTGAACGAGCCGGCGCTTATAGCGTGAAACTTGGAGAGGATGATGACTCCGATGTGGTTCTGGGCGAGGATTTCCTTGTGGAAGTCCGGGACGGGAATGGCGAGTGGGTGGAAGGGGATCTTCTGACCTTTGCCGAGGGCGTTGAGGAAATGCGCTTTCGTATCCGCATTCCCGACGACTACACCAACGGCCAGCTGGAAAACGATCGTTTCCTTCTTTTGGGTCTGGACGAACGTTATCAGTCCGGAAGGGAGAATTTCGCGGCCTCGGCGGATGCGGACAAACTGAGGGTGAACATCAACGAACTGACTTCACCGATTGAGGTGGGCAACAGTGCGGCCTTTGTTCCCACCGACACGGCCTTCGGGCACAACGGTCGTCTTTTCATTGCAGGCTATCGTATCGATGATGGTGACCGTCCCTGGGTGCGTATCGTCACGCAGAAAGGGGAAGTAACGGAGCAGCCGTTGTCAGAGGCCGCTATTGCCCAGGGTGGGGAACCGGTTATCGGTTTTGTCGAACGTAACTTTAAGGAAGGAGATGACGACGTTACCCGCTACGAATTCGTCGTGTCGTTCGGCAGTGAACAGACACCGGACGGTGCCCCTGGCGGCAATGGTGTGGATGTTCATACCCTGCTTTACTTCTTCGACACCGCTCAGGATCCGGACAGTTATGTGCCGGTTTGGAGCATTGTGACCGGCACATCCGGTGATGATTTTCCCCGATGGACTGGGATTGATGAAGATGGTGGTTACGTCGTGAACGCCGGGGAAACCGATGGCCAGTGGACGAACGAAAACGCTGCTGGTGGTGTGGACAGTTTTCTCCAGAGAATTGACACTACCGTTGACGGCAACTCGGTTGTGCCGGTGGTTGCCTGGATACGACAGGTCGGGTCAGCAGGGCATGATGAGTCGGTTGTAGGAGGCAGTACGTCCACCAGCAGTCCGCTGCTGATCGGGGATTCCTCAGGCGCGGTGAGTGGCCAACCCCAACTTGGCGGAAAAGACGCGTTCTTTTATATTGCCTCCAGCGCAGACAGTACAATTAACGTCAGGCAGCGTGGAACCGCTGGCAACGAAGATCTCTCCGACGGCATCTACGGGACCAACAATGTCTGGTTGGTGGGCCAGAGTACCGGCAACTATAGCGTCGAGTCTGGCGATGGAAACCGCTCACTGAAGCGCCGTCAGATCAACAGCCAGGCCGGGTTTGCATTGTCCTATACGGCGTTGGGAGATGTCACTCGCGCCTTTACGTTCAATGACTTGGATGATGCATCCACTGAGTCTCTACGTGCGGTGCGCACTTACGACCGGGACATTCTGGTTGCAGGAAGTACCAACGGTAATTTCAGCGAAAGCGAGGGAAACAGCCAGACTCATCCGATCCTGGCCAGAATTTCACTGGAAGAAAACAGCGATGATGACACTGACAGCAGCCGGGAATGGAGAACTCAGTTGCCACTGGTTGGTGCTGAGGGTGAAATAGAACGGCTGGAAAACTACCGCGATGACGAAATAACAGCCCTGGTCAAAATCGTCAGTGGTGCCTCTGAGACCTGGGAGGTTCGGCTGTTTACTGGAGAGGGGCTGCCGTTGCATTAATCGAATGCGGGCGATGTGCCCACTGCTATACGCTACCCTCGTGCCGGCTGGCGTTGGCGTACAACTTCAGGTAATCGGTGCTGGTGACGATACCGGCTGACTGGCCCCTCTCATCAACCACCAGGGCCGCATTCAGTTGGTGAGCGAGCATCAGCCTTGCCAACTGGTGGGCATCGGTCTCGGGCGACGAGGTCAGGAAGGCGGGTAGTTCGATATTCACGAAGCTCGCGCTCATGGCGTTTGCATCGGTTTCGTGGAGCCAGGCTAGCAACCAGCGTAGATCCACGAGCCCTGCTACGTTACCGTCTGCGGTAATCACGAGATGGTTGACGCCGTTTTCATCCATGGCTTCCATCGCGTCAGCAACGCTTGCGGTGGCTGGCAGAGAGTGCAGGGCGGGGGTGCAGATCTGGGATACCGGCAGGTAGGCCCGTCGCTCTTTGGGTTCACCGGACGCTGCGGCACCGTATTCCTCAATGGCACGCTGCCGTCCGGAGCGGGCGGCAAGCTGGAACTCGGCGTCGGTTGCCTCACTGTGCTGAACATCGATATTGTGGGATTCGCTCAGTTCTGTAACGTCACCTACGCGGCGGCCCCGGAATATCTCCGGCAGGCGTGTCCCAACGGGTCTGCCGGGTTCACTGACATGAATGGACATAATGATCTGCTCCGGTTACAACAGGGCCTTCTCCGGTTATCGGCAGACAATTTGATTTCTTCAGGCGCTAATAGTTTCCTGCTCTGTTATTTCCACGCGGTGGCAGCGGCCCGTCGCGACCCGTTTTGCCAGGGATCCGGGGAGGCAGACAGGCTGCCCGGAGAGCCGGTCGGCAAGGTACTCTGCGAGCAGGGGAGCGTAACTCAACCCCTTGCTGCCCAAGCCGGTAAACAGGTTGATGCCTTCCAATGGTTGCCCATAAGCGTCCACTAGTGGACCAGCGACCGGCTGATAATCATGGGTTGTGCATCGAAACCCGACTTTGCCATCGAGTTTCGCCGGATCAACGTCGCCTGAATCCCTGTTTACCGAGCCTGGAACCATCGCATCCAGCATTGAAAGGTTATCCCGGTGGCTTTCGGTGGAAAGGGTTGGCGATGAGTCATGAAGATCGAAGGTGGCACCCGCCAGTGTCATGCCACCGTGGGCGGGATTGAGATACCCTGATCCACATACCACTACATCAGGGCAATTGACCGCCTTCGCAGGCAAGTGGGTTACTTGCCCTCGAATCGCACGAAAACGGAAGCCGCCCTTCAACGGAATCAGGTCCGGTGTCTGATGGCCGGCGCATATCACCACCCGGTCGACCACAACATCCTGCTCGCCGTTACCTGCGATATGCCATTTGCCGTTGCAAGGGGTAAGTCGGTGGACGTCAAACCCAAAACATTGAAAGATCCGCTCGTGCTCTATCAAATCCCGGCAAAGGCCGCCGGGTTCAAGCCATCCACTGCGAGGAAACCAGAGGCCTCCCCGAGTCAGCGGAATGCCGGCAAGCTCAGACACCTGTTCCGGGCTGATCTGCTGCAATACGGCGCTTGGATAGTCGTTGCGGGCGATGAAGCGGTTCTGACGGTCTTGCTCGCTATCACTGTGCGCCAGTTGAACAAGCCCGGAAGGATGCCAGTGCTCCCCGCCGAACTGTTGATAGTAACGTTGACTGAACAGCAACGATGAGAGACCGAGCTTTGCCTGATCGTTGAACTCAATGCCCAGTTTGACATACAGCGCACCCTGGATATTGCCAGAGGCGGCTGTTCCAGCCTCTTGAGCCTGGTCAATCACCGTGACATGCAATCCCCGCTCCGCCAGATTCCGGGCGAGCAGGCTGCCGGCAACCCCGGCGCCGATGATGGCAATGGATTCAACATCATTCGCGGCTGGTGGTGTTCCGGGGCTGGTGGCATCACCCAGTGTGCCGGTCAACATGTCCCATTTCTGGCCAAATCCGGTTGCTTTTCGCATGGCGAAACCAGCAGCAATCAGCCGTCGCCGCACCTCGCCAACGGATGTAAAGGTGGCGAGCGTCGCGCCGGGCTTGCTGTGGCCCGGTATCGCGTCGATGATTTCACTTGTCCACATGCCCGGATTTTTGGCGGGCGCGAAACCGTCCAGGAACCAGGCATCCGCCTGAAAATCCAGCTCACGCCAGGCATCGGCCACATCGCCGAAAAAAAGTGTGAGCCTGACACGACCACCGGCGAGCACCAGGCGATGGGTGCCGGAGGTGAGGGCAGGATACTGTTCGAGCAGTTCGTCAGCGTAGGCCTTGAGCTCCGGCCACATCGTAAGTGCTCGGGCAAGGTCCTGCGGAGTCAACGGGTGGCGTTCGGCGGAGACGAAATGCAGGCAACCGTGGCGTGGTGTGGCTGTTTCATTCCAGGCTTGCCAGGCTGCGAGGAAATTCAGGCCAGTGCCAAACCCCGTTTCCGCGATGACGAAGGAGGAGGCTGCGGGCAATAAGGAAAAACGTTCGCGAAGCCGGTTCTGGCCGATAAACACGTATCGCGCTTCTTCAAGACCATTCTCGCTGCAGAAGTAAACATCGCCAAAGCGGCGACAGCGGGGCGCGCCATTGCTCCAATCAATGTCGGCGGTTTCAATGGAGGGGAGGCTGAGGTCAGTCACGATCGTTGTATCCGGTCAGTAGGCTTAACGGGCTACTCTGTCGCGGTATCGGTTTGCCGAACCGAAACGCTACGAATAATGACGGGTTCCTGGGGTACATCCGCCATGCCTCGGGATCTCACCGTTTTCTTGCTGGCGATGGCATCCACGACACCCATTCCCCCTGTTACCTTACCAAATACCGCGTAGCCCGGGCCGCGGACACCTGCGTTCAGGAAATCGTTGTCGGTCAGGTTGATAAAAAACTGGGACGTGGCGGAGTCCGGTGAGCTTGTGCGGGCCATGGCGATGGTTCCGCGAAGGTTTTTGGCGGTTGGCCTGGCTTCGTTCCGGATGGGGCTACGGGTCTGCTTCTGGTTTAGATCCTGATCAAAACCGCCGCCCTGGATCATGAAACCTGGAATGACCCTATGGAACAGCGTTCCCTCGTAGAACCCGTTTTTGGCATAGGTAATAAAATTCTCAACGGTCTCGGGAGCGATGTCCGGGCGCAGAGTCACCTCAATGGCACCTTCGCTGGTTTCAATAATCACCTGGGGCAGCTCATTCTGTTGCCCTTCTGCCGCCAGGCAGTTGCCGATACCCAGCATGAAGGTTACAGATAGAGCGATTTGCATCACATAACGAAACGGTTTTACGAAATTTGTCATTCTATAATGGCTCACGTAGTTAGTTCAGGGAATAGTAGGTAGCTTCGGGAATGTTTGCTGCGATACTGTTCCCATGAATCCAGTCTGTTGCAGGATGTTAGCAGATAATACTTGTCAAGTCGGGCATATTCCCTGCGGAGTTCATGACTATCAGCTAACCTTTTATCGCATCAGTGGCATTGATGCACTCTGACCGGGCCAGGTTGTACGGCAATCACTGTGAAGCTATTGGAGGCATACCTTGAAAATCCGTCAGGGCTTCGAAGAAAAATCCCGTCTCGGTCGGTTGCTGATAAACCGGGGATACCTTTCCGAAATTCAGTTGGAAGAGGGCCTGCGCCTACAGCATGAGACCGGTCAGCGGCTCGGCGAGGTGTTTATACAGTCCGGCTGGATTACCGAGCGCGAGTTGCATCGGGTTCTCAAGCACCAATCCCGTTACCGCAACGCGGCTGCACTGGTCACTATGGCGGTATTGCCTTTTCAGCCATTGGTCAGTTTTGCCGCTGGCAGCACCACGAATGATTCACGAGACGTTACGGACGCCGCGCAATTGTACGAGCGTGCCGGTTTGGCGCCGCTTAATGACGACGAGATGGCCGGCGTGTCGGGGCAGGGTGATCAATCCTTGTTGGATCGTATCGCCACGGTATCTGCCATGACCGGAAGTAACGACGGGACAGGAGAGGTTGATCCGGATGTCATCGAAGGCCTGAAACTAACAGCGAACATTTTCGTGCCGGTGCTGAACTTCCTGGATTCTGATCTGACGATATCCGGTGTGCATTATCGGGATGATGTTCCCCGTTACATGGTTCGTGACGATGGCGGACTCACCCTGGCGTTCCCGGAAAGGATCGAACAGATCCGCATGGACAATATACGGGTCAGCGGCAGTCAGGGACCGTCCATGGGGAACATTGCACTCGACAATATCCGCTTCCATCCCGATTCACAGATGACGATCTATACTCGCTGATGGGATGCGTTGGGCTCCGACGTTTGCGGAGCCCAGAAGCCGTCAGGCGCTCGCCAGAACGGTACGGTGTGATACGGCCTTTTGCTCGCCCTGAGCACCGTAGAGGGTCTGGTGCCCGGAAACGCCGCGGAATATATCAGTAAGACGTGAAAGGCGCTTCTGAAGGTGACTGACAACCCGCCCATTATTGCTATTCAACTGGTGACAGGTCTTAAGGCGTTCGTCGGCCTCCCGCCACAAGTCGTAAACATCTGACAGGCCGGCGCTGAGAATAAACCGTGAGGGTGCTCCGTTTTCAGGTCGAAACCCCATCGACACCAGAAGGCGGATTTTGAGTTTGGCCCGTTCACGAATCTGACCCAACAGAGTGTTTTTCTCGCCAGTCAGTGATTCGAGTTTACGGATATCAGATGTGGAAAGGCAGGCTTTTTCCTGCTGCAGGACGTCCGCCAGGGATTCGAGTTGACGGATATCCTGAGATAAAAGGTCTTTCAGTTCATCAATTGCGGCCATGATCTACTCACCCGAAAATGCTTTCATCCATCTCAAGCATTTTCTGGGCCAGTTTCTCTGCATCAACCTTGTAGGAGCCGCTTTCAAGGGCAGAGCGGATCTGCTCGATACGGTCATCGTCCATTTCCGGATAACTGCCGAGCTTTTGTTCGAGCTGTTTCAGGTTCTTCGCCTGGCTGCTCAAATTGACATTTTCACCACGGGCGCCTTGCGCCTGGGTCTTTGCCTGCTCAGCTGTAGAGGGCTGAGTGCTCTGGGTAGCGGAAGATTTATCGGCCGTGGTTTTCTGGGTGTTGACCTGGCCTGGGCCTATTCCATTAAAGTCAACTGACATAACGTTACCTGCTTAACTGGTCGGCCGCGTTGGGCGGCTCCAAAATTTCATACCTGTCTATCGGCATGGCCTGACGTTTCTTTAGCGATTTTTGCAAGAGTTAAATGACACTCTTGTCATCTTTCCAAAAAACCGGCAACAGATTGCCGTTTCCGGTGAATCAATGCCGGGAACGAGGTTACATGGGAATCTCGACATGCCCGGGAGCAGTCACACGGGCACGCACGGTGCGGGAGGACGAGAGGTTCTCAACCAGAACCTGTTCTCCAATCCCGGCACTAGCCAGGGCCTTACCCCTTGAGTTTACCGAAAAATTTCCGCTGCGGGCGCTGATGATAACATGGTCTCCGCGTTCGATCGCTGCCGGAGCCAGCACCAAATCCGGTGTAAATACGGTACCGGCGTTCACGCCGCGGCGCATTTCCATGCCCATTAACTGGTCGACATTGGTTATTGCGCCCCGTCGAATCGAATTCACCACCACGTTATCCGACTGTATTGCCGCTTTTGTCAGTCGTTCGCCGCGCCCCAGGGGGCGGGCGGCGACCATGGCTTCACCGGTTATCGTGACGGATACCGGAAGGAACATGCGCCAGGGGCGCTCGCCCTCGCAGGAAACCAGTAGCGAGGGTTGGGTGGTTCTCCAGGGGTCGCCGCTGAACGATACGCTGAGTGGGGTATCACAGGTTGCGAGCGAGAGGCGTGCGTCGAGTTGGCCAGTATCGTGGGAAACCGTAAAGCCTTCGTTTGCCTGAGCCTCTGAAAATGCCTCCAGAAATTGTTCCGCGCTGCTTTGAATTTGTTCGGCCGTGGTCGTGGAGGCCATTGCCGGGCCGGCTGTTACGGCGAATAACAATATGATGGCGAAATTGGTAATGCGCATACGCGGCAGTTTGTCCTATGCTGTCATTAACCGGGTAAAGCCCCGAGTTCAGGAATATCCTAATGATTTCCGGATTCGGCCGTTAAGCCTATCGAGTGAGTCAATAAACCGGCACATAGCCGGTTCCACGCGACTTTCTAGAATAACGCAGCAAGATGCGTGCCGGCAGCAAGACGTTTCGAGTGGGAGATATAAACGATGGCAGGGGTATTGGACAGTGTAAATCAGCGCACCCAGCTGGTGGGCCAGAATCGTCTGGAGCTTCTGTTATTTCGCCTTCGTGGCCGGCAGATGTACGGCATCAACGTCTTCAAGGTCAAGGAAGTGTTGCAGTGCCCCAGGCTGTCGTCGTTGCCGAACAGTCGCCCTATGGTTCGGGGCGTGGCCCATATTCGTGGCGAGACCATCCCTATCATTGACCTTGGTATGTCAATCCGGCTTCCCGGTATTCCCAAGGAAGAGATGGCCACCAGCTTCGTGATCATTACTGAGTACAACCGAAAAACCCAGGGTTTCCTGGTGGCTGGTGTCGACCGCATCGTGAATATGAACTGGGAAGACATCCTGCCGCCACCCAAGGGGGCGGGCAAAGACGTTTACCTGACAGCGGTAACGCACTTTGAAGACAAGCTGATTGAGATTATCGATGTTGAAAAGATACTCTCTGAAGTCTCTCCGTTTGAGGAGGATGTCACCGAAGACGTCCGCAACCGCAGTTCAGAGCGGGTGCCCGGCCATCTACCAGTGCTCGTTGTGGATGATTCCGCAGTGGCCCGACGTCAGATAGAGCGGTGCCTCACGGCCATCGGTATGGAGGTGGTGACAAAAAATGACGGCAAGCAGGCCCTGGATTATCTAAAAGAAGTTACGGCAGATGGTTCCCAGGCCGTCGACCACCTGTGTCTGATCATATCCGATGTCGAAATGCCGGAAATGGACGGGTACACTTTGGTCACCAAGTGCAAAAATGAGCCTGCAATCAAGGACGTATTCATCATGCTGCACACGTCCTTGAGTGGCGTGTTCAACAAGGCAATGGTGCAGAAGGTAGGCGCTGACGATTTCATGGCAAAATTCAGCCCCGATGAGTTGGCTGAAAGGGTTATGGAAATTGTCGATCGCGAGCAGTGACGCCGGTGTCACTTCCGACCCACTCGATACTGAGATCCAATGAAAGCTGAGATAACCCCACAGGAATACGAGGCGTTTAAGACATTCCTGCAGGATGCGTGTGGAATTTTGCTCGGGGACAACAAGCAGTACCTGGTGAAAAGCCGGTTACGGCGGATCATGGAAGAGAACAAGTTGAGTACCCTGGGTGATCTGCTGGATCGCGTGAAGCGAACCGGTCGCAGCAGTTTGAAGGAAGTCGTGATCGATGCGATGACGACGAATGAGACACTTTGGTTCAGGGACAATCACCCGTTCCGCATCCTGCAGGAAAAGCTGCTGCCGGAGTTCGGCGACAGAAAATCAGCGCAGTCACTCCGTATCTGGTCGGCAGCCTGCTCGACAGGGCAGGAGCCCTATTCGGTAGCGATGATTATTGAAGAATTTCGTCGCCAACGGCCGGGTAGGCTGCGGGATGTGAAGATCACCGCCACCGACATCTCCAAAAGCGTTCTTGAGGTTGCGCGCCGTGGCGAGTATGAGATGATTGCCATTGGCCGGGGACTGTCGCCCGAGCGTCAGAAGCAGTTTTTCACTCCCGCGATGAATGGTAGCTGGCAAATCCGACCGCAGATCAAGAGCATGGTTGAGTTCCGGGAACTCAACCTGCTCGAACGCTACATGCTCGGAAAGTTTGATATCGTTATGTGCCGGAACGTACTGATCTATTTCTCGGCAGAGCTTAAAAAGGACATCCTGACCCGTATCCATGCCACCCTCAATCCCGGTGGTTACCTGATACTGGGAGCATCGGAATCGCTGAACGGGTTGCCTCATCTCTACGAAATGGTGCAGTGCCACCCAGGTATCATCTACCGCAAAAAATAGGCCCACCCAATGCCGATCAATGTATGGATACTGGTCGCCGCCCAGGCGCTTGCCATGTGTACAGCGCCTTTTATCGTTTTTATCGGAAGCATTCACGGACGTCTTCTGGCGCCATCGCCTGAGTGGGCAACCCTGCCCGTGGGCCTTGTGGTTGTTGGTACGGTGCTGACTATCAAGCCTGCTACGTGGATGATGGAGCGTCTGGGGCGCAAGCCGGTTATG
Source organism: Marinobacter sp. Hex_13 (assembly GCF_001566815.1). Classification (NCBI taxonomy): domain Bacteria; kingdom Pseudomonadati; phylum Pseudomonadota; class Gammaproteobacteria; order Pseudomonadales; family Marinobacteraceae; genus Marinobacter; species Marinobacter sp. Hex_13. The sequence goes on along the minus strand of NZ_LSMM01000046.1, from coordinate 9,649 downwards.
TTGCTTGGCGCGCTGGCGGGTACGATGTCCGGATTGTTCGGTACGCTGGCAGCCTGGAGCGCAAGTTTCCCGTTCTTGTGCGTTGCGGCGGTTGTGGGTGGAACCGGGCTGGCGGTGGTTCACCAATACCGCTTTGCGGCCATGGAGTCGGTGGCGCCCGAGATGGCTGGCTCCGCCGCAGCCAGGGTACTTCTCGGTGGTCTTGTAGCGGCGTGGCTGGGGCCGGAAATTGCGCTTGTCGGTGGTGGAGGTCAAGCCGAATACCCTTTCATGGGCGGCTGGCTTGCACTGAGTGTCGTGCAGGTGCTTGCCATGGTCGTACTGGTATTCGGGTACCGCGCCAGCGGGGAGCGAGTCCGGGAAGCCTTGGGGGAGGGCGGTCGCCCGATGACCGACATCCTGAGGCAACCGGTCATATGGGCGGCGATCAGTGCCGCCGCCATCGGTTATGCCCTCATGAGTTTTATCATGACGGCAACACCGCTGAGTATGACAGAAGTGGCCGATCACCCGCTTGAAGATGCCAAGTGGGTCATTCAGATTCACATCATGGCCATGTATTTGCCGTCGCTGGTCAGTGGCTGGTTAATTCGTGTGGTGGGTATTCCGAGGATGATGGGGCTGGGATTGCTGGCCTATCTGGGGTGTGTGGCCCTGGCGTTCAGCGGTATCAGCTTTCACCACTACCTGTTTGCACTCATCCTGTTGGGGGTTGGCTGGAACTTCCTGTTTGTTGGTGGCACCACGCTGTTGCCGCAGGGATATCGCGATGAGGAGCGGTTCCGTGTTCAGGGGCTCAACGACCTGATGGTATTCGGCTCGCAGGCGACAGCTGCACTGAGTGCTGGTGCGGTATTGGCGGCGTTTGACTGGAATGGACTGTTGCTGATTGCCATACCGTTCCTGGTGTTACACGGTGTCTTGATGGCCGTTTGGCTGATAAGCCGGCCCCAGAACAGGGGCCGGCATCCCGCTTGATTGGTTATACCAGGTTGTAGACGAACACGACGGCGACAGCAACGGGTGTGAAGTAACGCAGGACGCGATACCAGACCGAGAATGTGCCCGGTGACATGCCCAGTTCGCTTTCCAACGCCTGTCGAGACATTGTCCAGCCGACAAACACGGCGACCAGCAGTCCACCCAGGGGCAGCAGGATATTTGCGGTCAGGAAATCCAGAAGGTCGAAGATGGTTTTGCCTTCGAACATCGCAAACATGCCCAGCGGTGTCACGTCCGACCACAGGTTCAGTGAAAGCACGGAGGCCACACCCAGTAACCAGCAGACGATGCCTGCTCCGACGGTGCTCACCGTACGGTTCAACCCCTTCTGTTCCTCAAGCCATTCGACAATGGGCTCCAGCAGCGAAATGCCGGATGTCCAGGCGGCAAAGATCAGCAACACGAAGAACAGCGTACCGAAGAGGCTGCCCATAGGCATTTGCCCGAATGCCAGTGGCAGGGTTTGGAAGATCAGGCCGGGACCGGCGCCTGGCTCAAGGCCATTGGCAAATACGATTGGGAAAATAGCCAACCCGGCCAGCAAGGCCACGGCGGTATCCATGATCGAGACGGTCACGGAGGTTTTGGCGATGGAGATGTTTTTTGGCAGATAGGAGCCGTAGGCCATCATGACGCCCATGCCGAGGCTGAGCGTGAAGAAGGCGTGGCCCAGGGCAACCAAAACGCCCGAAGTGGTGAGCTTCGAGAAGTCGGGCTGGAACAGGAAGGCGACGGCCTGGCCAAAGTGGCCAGTGGTCATCGCATAGCCCACGACAATCAGCAGGAGCACGAACAGGGCCGGCATCAGAATGCTGACGGCACGCTCAAGCCCGGAACGTACACCTCGTGCAACCACGACCATCACCAGCGCCATGAACAGGGTGTGCCACAGAAGCAGCTTGATGGGATCGCCCAACAGGCCGGAGAAAATGGCGCCTATGGACTCAGCCGACTGGCCCGCCAACTGTCCGGTGGCGGCGGTGCCGACATAGGAAATTGCCCATCCGCCGATCACCGAATAGAAAGAGAGGATCAGGAACCCCGCCAGAACCCCGACGGCCGCCACCCAACGCCAGGCCGGTTTCAGGCCTTCCTGGCTGGTTATGGCCCGCATGCTGTTAACGGGGCTGTGACCGCCACGGCGACCGACTAATACCTCGGCCATCATAATGGGTAGGCCCACCGCCGCAATGCACAGCAGGTATACCAGGACGAAGGCGCCACCGCCGTTTTCACCGGTGATGTAGGGGAATTTCCAGATATTACCCAGGCCCACTGCTGAGCCCGTCGCGGCAAGTATGAATGCCAGGCGCGAAGACCACAGCCCACGCTTGGCTGTCGCCTGGCCCATGGCACCGCCTTCAGCGGATGAAGAAGCATTACTCATTGTATTCTCCTGCTTACTGTTTTTGTTTTCGGGGGAGTGAGTGGCGGCGTTAGCCACCATCAACGGGATTTATGCCGGAATCGCTCCTCTGCGAGTTGATCGGCGATCTGCCCGGTGGGCAGGCCATCGCGATCCGAGCGCTGGAAGATTTCCTCCAGGGTATTGGCTATGGAATCGACGTGTTTGCGAACGGCCTGGGGGTCGGGTCCCTTGCGCTCGTAACACACGTCGATAATGCCGCCAGCGTTGATTACAAAGTCTGGGGCATAGAGCACTCCACGTTCGAAGAGGGCCTGGTCATGAGCCTGGGTGGCCAACTGATTGTTAGCGGCGCCGGCCACGATGGTGGCCTGTAGCTTACGAATGGAGTGATCATTCAGGACAGCGCCCATGGCACAGGGCGCAACCACGTCTACCGGCAGGTAGAGAATTTCGTCGGCGCTAGCCGGCGTCGCGCCCAGCTCGGCAACCGCCCGATCCATCTGGTCCTGGTGGACGTCGTAGACCCAGAGTTTCGCGCCAGCTTCTTTCAGGTGTCGAGCCAGGCGGTAACCAACGTTGCCGATGCCCTGAATCGCCACATTCAACCCCTCAAGGTCGCTACGGCCGAGCTTGTGCTTAACGGCAGCATTAATGCCCACAAAGGTGCCCCAGGCCGTGGCCGGAGAGGGGTCACCGTTGCTGGGCCTGCCATCAAAACCCGGGCGTTCGCTGATGCCGGCCACATTGGACGTTTTACGGCCCATGACCTGGAGGTCGGCTACGCTGGTGCCCGAGTCCTCGGCAGCGATGTACAGTCCGCCAAGCTGTTCCAGGAAACGCCCCATGGATTCAAGCAGGGCTTCGGTTTTGTGCTGGCGTGGATCGCCGATGATGACGGACTTGCCACCGCCGAGGTCAAGGTTGGCCAGTGCCGACTTGTAAGTCATCCCCCGGGACAGGCGGAGAACGTCTGTCAGTGCTTCTTCGTCGCTGGCGTAGGGATACATGCGGCATCCGCCCAGCGCGGGTCCACGGGAGGTATTGTGTACGGCAATAATGGCGCGCAGCCCGGTCTCTGGATCGCAGCAAAACGTCAGATGTTCGTGGTGGTCGAATTCAGGATGCGTAAATACAGTCATTGTTTGGATTCCTTTTGCTCCGGGTGGTTCTTGCACAGGGATTCGCCCTTGTGACGGAGGCCGGCGGTAGATTGCGGGCGCTGCCGAAACTCAATCGCTATCGGGTGTTGGACGCGATTAACTGCCGGTCGGATTTGGTAGTTGTATGAGTTTGGATAGTCGTGAAAGATCCGGTCGGAGCGATCGGGATGCACAAAGCGTCAGAGAAAGGAAAGGAGCTGTAGGGTGTTGCAGGGTGTGGGCGCATGGGCCCATGCACAGGGACTGATTTACCAGTGACATGCTGAAATCCTCTTCCACAAGGCCGGATCACGGCTTCCGTGGTCATTTTATTGTTATGCCCCGGCAGATAGGCCGGTTGGCATGATTTCATGTGTCGATACCCTTTTGGGGTTCAACGAGAGAAGACTAGATAGCTTTTACATCGTCGTCAATGGTTGAAATTCATGCATTTTTTGGTGATTTTGAAAATTCCAGCGGTAACAGGTAGATAGATCTACTTTACGTAAACGTAAATATTTTTTAGAGCTCAGATCGGCTGGCCGGCTCGTTATACAGGAAGGTGGCCGGTTTTTACCCAGATGACCGTTTCTTCGTCGACAAAAGGGTGATGCTGGCTCATATGGGGGCTTCGTATCCAGGTGCCTGCAGGGTAACGTCCGTTTTCGTCGCAGAACTCGCCTGACAGCACCAATATCTCTTCGCCTCCAAAATGTCGGTGGGGCTGGAATTTCTCGTTTGCGGGCCATTTCACCAGCGCCACGTGTTCGTGTTCGAACTCGTGCAATGGCATTACTTTCAAGCCACCGATACCAGGCAACCAGTCAGCGGTACTGGTGTCGATGCGCACAGTCGCTGTGTCACGCTCATCGAATTGATGGAGCTTCACAAGCAATACGCAGCCTTCTTTGCTGAATGGCGCGTGGCCACTGCCGGGAGGATTGCGGAGGTAGGTGCCTTTACCGTAATCCCCGGTTTCGTCGGAAAACACTCCTTCAAGTACCAGGATTTCCTCGCCCAGTGGATGTTCATGCCGATTGAAGCTGGCGCCGGGCTCATAGCGCACGATGCTCGTGGCGTGGCCACGCTCGGCCTCTTCACGGGCGAGGGGTTTACGGAGTACGCCGCCAGCCGGGCTGGGGATCCATTCCTTTTCACCGGTCTGAATGACGACTTTCTGGCTGAAGTCCATGTTGAGCATGGCGATCTCCGGTTATGTCATTTGACCGTCAGTACGACGACTGCCCGGTGCCGGACTTATCCGTTTCCGGTGACGCTATCTGATTAATCGCTGAACGTCCCGGAAGCGCGGATGTTCGCTGTGTTGCATCCACTCAAAGGCGACCATTTCAACGGTCACAATGGTGGCGCCGGCTTTGTGCAGGCGTTCGAGGGCCGCGTCACGATCATTGTCATGGCGGGAGCCGGTGGCGTTCTCGACCACCCACACGCCGAAACCGGCCGCCAGAAGCGAAAGGGCGGATTGCAGCAGGCACACATGGGCTTCACAGCCACCAATAATGATCTGCTTGCGATCATTGGGGATGGCCTTCAGCAGGCCGCCGCCACAGGCGTCAAAGTGGATCTTGGTGACCGTCTGATCGGCAAGGGCGGCTACTTCATCGGCGTTGTGGCCCAACTTTTCGGGAATCTGCTCGGTGACAATCACCGGCACCTCCATGAGCCGGGCAATTTGAGCCAGCTTCACGGATTCCGACAGCACCGATTCGCCATGACTAATGACTGGCATCAGCTTTTTCTGAAGGTCGATCAGAACCAGTGTTGATTGTTCCGCGCTCATCAGCATAAACGTTTCCTCCCTGCAGGCGGGTTCTTGTTTAATCCCAGTATTGCACAAAGCCCTGGCTGGTTCTCGCCCCGAATACACTGGCAGTGTGTCGATCATGGCCGATGCCGACCAAGAAGTGAGTGGGAGAAAGGATTTTTAAATTGGAGTTGCCAAACCGGAACAAAACCATTAGAGTTTGCGCCCTCAAATGAGCGACGACGTTGCTGATTTGGAACGGTTTATTTAAAGAGTATTGGAGAGGTGGCCGAGTGGCTGAAGGCGCACGCCTGGAAAGTGTGTATACGTTAATAGCGTATCGAGGGTTCGAATCCCTCCCTCTCCGCCAATACCAGACCCCAGCAGGAATGCTGGGGTTTTTTATTGTCGGGCCGGAAAACGCGGCGCTCAAGCCAGCCCGGCAGTCCGCAACACAAACACCCCGGCGGTAACCGTTACACTGGCCATCAACGTGGTCAGCGCCACGATATTGGCTGCCAAGCGGTCGTTGCCGCCCAGCGCCTTGACCATGACAAAGCTGGCCGCTGCCGTCGGGCTGGCGAAGAACAGGAACATCAGCCCAAGTTCCCGTCCTTCAAACCCGGCCAGCCAGGCCGCGAATGTACACAATACCGGTAACGTCACCATCTTCATCACACTTGCACTGATCGCGAGCTTGCGATCGGTACGCATGGCGCTTAAGGACAGCGTTCCGCCAATGCACATCAGCGCCAGGGGCAAGGTAAGTGACGCGAAATAGTCCCCACTGGTCATTAGCCAGTTCGGCAGTTGCAGCCCGGACCAGGCAAAGGGAACCGCGACTACGACGGCCAGGATGAGAGGGTTGCGCCCGATGTCCCCGAGAATGCGTCCCCAACTGGTCGCCTGGCCCGGCTGATAGGCCGTCAGGACGACCACAGAGAGTGCGTTGTACGAAATAATGACCACGCCCAGCAGGAGGCCCCCGGCTGAAAGGCCGAAGTCGCCATAGAGGCTGGCCGCCAGGGCGAGGCCCACGATACCGCAGTTGCCTCTGAAAGCGCCCTGGACATACACACCCCGGTCAATCGTTGGTGCGGCACGCATGGCCCAAAGCCAGCAGAAGACAAAGCTGGCCAGGGTTGCGGCTACGAAGAATCCCAGCAGTGCAGGGTTGAGGGTAGTATCAAGGTCTGCGCGTACAATACTGAGGAATACCAGTGTTGGCAGAGTGGCGCGGAAGACCAGCGCCGACGCTGTGTTGATAAAGTTGGTATCGATCCAGCCGAGGCGCCTGAGACCAAGGCCGATAAACACCATGGCGAATACCGGCAGCGTGGTCTCCAGGGTATGAAGGAATGTTCCGAGTAGTGTCATTCAACCGGTGGTTACCGAACTCCAAAGTTTGTGAAATCACCGGTTGCAGAGTCTTCGGTGGCATTGATCTTGTCGACGATTGCGGAGGGAGGGCCGTCTCGACACCACTGTCTCAGTGAAACCAGTGACGCTGGCGGGCCCTCTGCAACGATTTCTACGCGGCCATCCGGCAGGTTTCTGACGTAGCCGGTGACACCCAGGCTGTTTGCCATGTCGGCCGCGGAGGCGCGATAGCAGACCCCCTGAACCTTGCCGCTGATCAGCATCGTGAGTCTCTGGTGGCTCATTGCGTGATCCCTCCTGAATCGAGTGGCTGTTTACAGTTTACGCCATACCAGCAGTCGATTGTTGGCAGGCATATCGAAATCGCTTTCAAGCCCGAAACGAACTCGCCCTGCCAGTTCCAGCATGTCATCCATATTACGGATGCCCATATGGGCGGCCTGACTCCGAAGGTGGTGATCAAACCGGCGATTGCTGTCGCTGGTAAATTGCCCTTCGTAGTTAAACGGACCATAGAGGCAGAACAGGCCGCCCGCAATGAGGCGCTTGGCCAGCCCCGCAAACATTGCCTCTACCTCTTCCCACGACATGATGTGAGCCGTGTTGGCGGAATAGGCCCCATCAATAGTGTCTACCGGCCAGCTTCCTAGGGAAACATCCAACTCAAGTGGTGGACGGATATTGGCAAGCGCGGCCTCCTGGATCCAGCCCAGGGAATGACCAGCGCCTCCAGGCCGATCACTGGGTTGCCACGTCAAGTGGGAGAGCTCTGCGGCGAAATAAACGGCGTGCTGCCCCGTTCCCGTTCCGATCTCCAATATGGTGGCCGGCTCGGTGAACACCGTTTTGATGCATTCCAGTATTGGTTGCCTGTTATTTGCACAGGCCTGTGAGAAAGGCTTGCTGTGGACCATCGTTTACGCCTGTTTGGAATCAGTGCCAACCTAAAGAATATCGCGCTGGGCGCAATGGGTAAAAGAATGAGCGTAGGGGATTTCCCGCGTATTCGACATTCGATGATGGTCTATCGGAGGCTTCCCGACTGGAAAATGGCGCCATTCGCGACATAAAAGTGTCACAAAACAGGCATAAGCTCCATTGGACGATACCCCCAGTGGAGATACCATGCTCAGAACTGTCCGCAGCCGTATTCTGTTCTTTTCCTTTCTTTCAGTGTTTGCTTTGGCCGCATTGGCGTTCCTGTCATGGAGCATTATGACTCGTGCGGAGTCTGCTTCAGAGGCATTGGTCCGGGAAAATCTTTCGGAGTCCTGGCTGCTGGAAGACCTGGAACAGGACCATCGCCGGCTGCAGGATCTTGCCTACAAGATCAAGGCACAGCTGATGCTCTGGGATGAAATCGATGTGGAATTTCAGGCTTTGACAGCGGCGTTGCCAGAGCACTGGCAATCTATCGAGGATAATGCCGGGCTGAGCGAGTGGGCGACGGAAAATCGAGCGTTGTTTGAGAGCGTGCTGGCGCTCATCGAATCCATGAGGCCCGGTATTGAAGGACGTAGCTACTATCGAGTAGGGCAAGTGGTGGATTTTGATCTGTTTCCGGCCCTCGGCCCCATGCTGGCGGCGATCAACAACCGCAAGGAAGCCAGCCGTACAACCATTGAAGTCAGTAGCCAGGACCTGCTGGCTTTCCTGGATGCCCAGAAAATCTGGCTGTTGGCGGGCTCTGCTGTATTCCTGATGTCTGTGGTCTTGATGACGCTCTGGCTTCGGCGTTCAGTGATTGGCCGTCTGCAGTTGCTGGAGGCCGGGCTGAGGGAAATGGACGAAACCTCGGATCTCTCCCGGCGTCCGGTTATTACCGGGCATGATGAAGTGGCTGGTGTGACCCGCGCATTGGTAGGGTTGGTCAGCCGTTTTGAACTCTTTATCGGAGAGGTGAGGACGGCTGCCCACAGCATCAATGACCGATCTGTGTCACTGGATTCCCAGGCCGAAGGCGTGCAGGCGTCCACCGATACCACCCGCCGACAAATCCATGATGTCAGCCAGTCCATGGCGGCGATTGCCGGCCAGGCGTCGGCCATTGATTTAGCCACCGAAAACTCGGCCACTACGGTTCGAGACGCCGTGGCGGCCAATGCGGTCGTTCAGGAAGGGCTCAGAAACAGTGAGCAGGCTGCTGAACACACCGTGGAGGTGATTGGTCGGGTTTCCCTTTCTATACAGGCATTGAGTGAGTCCTCAGGTAAGATTGAGAGCGTGATCGGCGTGATTGCCGATATCGCGGAGCAGACCAATTTGCTGGCCCTTAATGCAGCGATTGAAGCGGCCCGTGCCGGCGAACACGGTCGGGGATTTGCCGTAGTGGCAGACGAAGTGCGCACCCTGTCGAAGCGTACGTCCGATTCGACCAGGGAAATCCGCCAGTGGGTGACTGACCTGGTAACCGGGGTTTCTGGCGTCGAGGGCCTGCTGGATGAAATGCGGGACGCTGGAGGCATGAACCGACGGAACCTTGATGCGCTGAAAAACCACCTGGAGCGGCTGGGGAACCAGTTTACGGAGTTGGAAAACTGCAGTGCTGAAATTGGGGACGCGGTTGCCGTCCAGAGGGAGGAGATTGATCGCGTCGGGCGACGGTCCAGAGCGCTTGATGACAGCTCAGGCTCCTTGATTACCAGCGTTGATAATACCCGCCAGATCAGCGAATACCTGCGACAGGAATCGCTCACCATGCGTCAACTGATCTCACGATTTAAGGCGGCCTGATCCCTCGGCCAATGCTCAGTAGTGACAAAAAAGGCCCGTAATCGGTCTTCTACAGCCCCGTAAAACCCATTACCATGGCCGCTTTGAGGTGGAATCGACCATGACCGACGAAGCAGGCCAGGAGCCCCAGCCGGACCCGCGCGAAGAAAAATTCGTAGTGGATGTGGAGTTGCTTTCAGAGGACCAGCTTGATGGGCTGGTTGACGAATACTGCACGCGGTACCACGGGCTGAACGACACCGAGAACCCGATGGCAGAGCG
>NZ_LSMM01000045.1:0-47345 GCF_001566815.1 Marinobacter sp. Hex_13 | reverse complement strand
AGGAATCTGACGACCCAGACACTCAAAAAGCGGTCACTGAAAACTGATGAAAACCGGACAATCTAAACTGATAAAAAGCGGTCAAAACTCACCGTTGTTGACATGATCGCAAAGCCCGGGCACGGCACATTGAGCGCGAGCGATCCGATGTATGTCTTCGCGGGCAATGCCGAGTGACGCGAGGGAGTCGACCAGACAAGTCTCGCGAATTTTGGCGTGGCGCTGACAAATGCCCCGACCTTCCTCAGTATTTCGAAAGAAGGTCTCTTGCACTTATTGTCCTCGGCGACCAGCCTTAGACCACCAACCACCAACCACCAACCACCAACCACCAACCACCAACCACCAACCACCAACCAGCAATGTCGCAACAGCATTGACCCAATCATTGGCCATTTGAAAAGTGATGGGTTGATGACGCGATGCTATCACGGTGGTTTCCCCGGGAACCAGGTTCACGCAGTATTGTGTGGCGGGGGTCTGAATTTGAGGAGAGTTTTGAAGAAGCTAGCCTAACTTCTTTGGCCTCGAGAAAAGTGGCACAACCTGGCTACCTTTTGGTTGTTTTATGCTCAATCCAGAGGGTGAATTCTGGTTTGAATACCTCCGGCATCCAGATGGGGGCTTGAAAAGGCCGATTTTGCAAGTTGATTACTGAAGGCAAAGGGCTGTGTGTCACTGCAGGCGGTCATTAGGATCGCAGGCTACTCCGCACATTTTCCGGAGGACGGTAACCTGAAGTGCATATCATTTCATCTATGAGTGAAAATGGTCAGAACTATGCCCTTCTTCCCGCAGCGCTCACATCAGGCCCCAACATATGCAGCCGGATGGAAATCTGAAGTATGTACGTGTGAGGGCTGTCTTTAGTACAAGTGCTTGGCCCATCAAAATTCATAATTTTGCGGTCGATTTATTTATCTATTTTTATTGACCATCCGGATAGTATGTGTTTTATTGGTCAAAACACGCACTCACTACCAACAAAAAACGTGGGAGAAAGAACGATGCTTGAACGACAGGATTACGAAGAGTTTCGCAAGGCGGTGAGGCGTCTGGCCGAAACCAAAATTCAGCCTCATGCTGCGGACGTTGACGAAAAGAAGCGATTTCCGGAAGAGGCACTTGACGCATTCAAGGAATTACAACTGATTGCGCTGCCTTTTGATGAAAGCATCGGTGGCCAGTCTGGGGACGTGCTGGCCCAATGTATCTGTTTGGAGGAAATCGCCCGTGTCTGTGCCACCTCGTCACTGACGCTGATGGTGATCTGGGCCGGGCTTGGCCCGATAGCCTCGTTTGGTTCGCCGCAGTTGGTCGAAGAGGTGATGAAGCCGGCCATCAATGGAAACATCGTGGCCTCCATCTGTCTGACTGAAATTCACGGCGGCTCTGATGTCTGGGGTGCTCGCACTCGCGCCCAGTACAAGGATGGCCAGTGGGTGCTCAATGGCCAGAAGCGCTACATCACCAATGCCAGCCGCTCCGACTGGTACTCGGTCCTGGCACGTACCGGTGAAAACAGCTTTGGTGTGTTTGCTGTGCATAAATCTGACCCCGGTCTCTCCTTCGGCAAGCTGGAATCGAAGATGGGTGTGCGGGGCAGCCCCACTGCCGATGTAATTTTTGAAGAGTGCCGGGTTGACGATTACCGGCTCCTCGGTGACTCGAAAGAAGGCCGCCAGTACATCACTGATTCACTGGCCTATACCCGGCCGTTAATTGGGGCTCAGGCGCTCGGTATTGCCCAAGGGGCACTTGATGCTGCCATCAAGTACGTTAAGGAGCGGGAGGTTTTTGGCCAGCAAGTGGCACGCTTTCAAATGATCCGCGGCACCATTGGCGACCTGGCAACCGAAATAGAAGCCTCCCGCCAACTACTTTATCGCTCCTGTGAAGCAGTTGAAAACAAAGAGCCCGAGGCCCGCACCCTAGCCTCTATGGCCAAGCTATTTTGCAGCAATGTTGCCATGAAAGTGGCCACCGAGTCCGTACAGCTCCATGGCGGTGCAGGTTATCTGACCGATTTCCCCGTCGAGCGCATGATGCGTGATGCGAAAATTACTCAGATATACGAAGGAACCAGCGAGATCCAGAAATTGATCGTCGCTAAAGCCATGCTTTCAGATTAAGGCGAAAACCATGATTGCCCAGATTAACTACCTGACCAATATCCGCTTAGGCACAGGCGCAATAGCTTCACTGAATGATGAGCTGGCAAACCTGAAAGTAAGCAAGCCGCTGATCATCACCGATGCCGGCTTGTCATCAACCGGCCTGCTTGATAAGGCGAAGGCAACTGCCAAGCTTCCGGACAATGTTGCCATTTACGATGGCACACCTGCCAACCCAACTGAAGTGGCGGTGGAAGAGGCCCTGAAAGCTTATCGTTCTAACAATTGCGATAGTATTGTTGCCATCGGAGGCGGCTCCAGTATCGATCTTGCCAAGGCCGTAGCTTTGCTCGCAACCCATAAGCCGCCACTGCGCCAATATGCGGCTATCGATGGTGGCGTTGCCAAAATCGGCCCAACCGTCCCCCTGGTTGCAGTACCCACCACCGCAGGTACCGGTAGCGAAGTAGGCCGGGCATCCCTGATAACGTTGCGGGACGGCCGCAAGCTAGGATTTCTTTCCCCATACTTGATCCCAGACTTGGCCATTTGCGACCCGGAACTGACACGCTCACTTCCGGCCAACCTAACCGCCGCAACCGGGATGGATGCTATTGCCCATTGCGTTGAAACTTACTTGAGCCCCAAGATCAACCCGCCGGCCGATGCCATTGCGCTGGACGGTCTGCGCCGAGCTTCGAAGTATCTGATTCGTGCTGTCAACGACGGAACCGATATGGAAGCACGCAGTGAAATGATGATTGCGGCCCTTGAAGGCGCGCTGGCATTCCAAAAGGGCTTGGGGGGGGTTCACTCCATGTCCCACGCCCTTGGTGGCCTGAAGGAGCTTAAGCTCCACCATGGCACGCTGAACGCGGTGTTGTTGCCCCCGGTACTGCGTTTTAACCAGAGTCATTGCGGTGACAAATTTGACCACCTCAAGGCCGCCATGGGCCTAGCGGCCGATGCCGATTTGCCAGCAGAATTCGAGCGTCTGAATGCCGAGCTTGGCATGCCGAAGAATCTTCGTGAAATGGGTGTGCCGGACGAGGTGCTCGAGGATATGGCCCAGTTTTCCGAAGAAGACCACTCCACCGCCACCAATCCGCGTCCAGCGTCGGCTGAGGACTTCCTCGCCATGCTGAAAGAAACCATGGGCTGAGATTGTGACCGTGAGGAGTTTGATATGACTGGCCAGAATTCAATCTTGAAAGGCACGCGGGTACTGGACCTGACTCGCCTTGCACCAGGCCCATACGGCTCAATGTTGCTGGCGGATATGGGGGCAGAGGTTATTGTTGTTGGCGGCGGTCGCTCCGGCTTACCAATTGACAGCTACCGACGTGGCAAGCGTTTTATAAACCTTGACCTGAAAAGCGAAGAAGGTCTTGATGCCTTCCGCCTGTTGGCTGCCAATGCGGACGTCTTGATGGAAGGTTTTCGTCCTGGTGTTATGCATCGCCTGGGCCTCGGCTATGACGCACTCAGGCAAGACAACCCCAAACTGGTGTACTGCTCGGTGACCGGCTACGGCCAAGATGGTCCACTCGCTCAGGAGGCAGGCCACGACATCAACTATGTTGGTCTTTCTGGCGCCCTTGGTGCCATGGGCCCGCTCGATGGGCCACCAGCACTGCCGCTGAATATTATTGCGGACTTTGCCGCGGGCGGGCTTTACGCTGCCTATTCTATTCTCGGAGCCCTGCTGGAGCGGGAGCGCTCGGGACTAGGCCAGTTCCTGGATGTCGCCATGGTAGATGGCTGTCTTTCCCTGATGACAATGCACTATTCGGACTGGGGTAAACCAGTGCTGCCTTCTCGTGGCAAAGGACTGCTGACCGGAGAGGCTCCTTTCTACCGGTGCTACGTCTGCAACGACGGCAAATACCTAGCGGTCGGGGCTTTGGAAGGCGCATTTTTCACAAATTTGTGGCGGGGGCTGAACCTTGAGCAACCAATGCCAGATCACATGCGGCCGGATACTTGGCCCGCCATGACTGAGCAGTTCGAGCGACTATTCGCCAGCCGGTCCCGGGACGCCTGGGTGAAGCACTTCGAGGGCCGGGATGCCTGCGTTTCACCGGTGTTAGCGCCAGATGAGGTGTTCGAACACCCGCATGTGCAGGTTCGATTCCCTGGCAGCGACAGCTACGCTACTCCGGCTATTCCCCACTATTCCCGAACCCCGACCATGCCAGGTGTTACTGATGGCACGGACGATTCGTATGCGGTCCTCCGAGCGTTAGGTCTGTCAGAAGCGAAGATCAACAAAGCTGTTCCTGAAACCTCGAACGTGACAGGACTGGAGTGGCCACCGGTTAAACCCAGTCAACCCTGAGGCTGCAGAGCCAAGCCGTCACAACAGCCCATAACAACAAGAACTGGACGGATCACCGTCAGGGTGAACCGGCCAATTACGCAAGACTGAGAGGAGTTCAATAATGAAAACGCTTAAAAACCCTATCAAGGTGGCTATTATTGCCGCCAGCCTAACCCTTGCTACCGGTAATGCCATGGCCGAGGAAGTAACCTGGAAAATGGCCACGCCCTGGGGCGGCGGTCCCTGGCTGGAGAGGGATGCTAAAGGCTTTGCCAAGAATGTGGAGGACCTTACCGGTGGACGCATAAAAATCAATGTCTTTCCGGGCGGTACACTTTCCAACGCCCTGAAAGTCACCGAGGCTGTCAACCGCGGTGTTGTTGAGATTGGCCACAACTGGATGGCCTATGACTGGGGCAGGGACCGAACCACTGCCCTGTTTGCTGGCTACGCGGGTTCTCCTACTCCGGAAGGCTATCTGATGTGGCTTTACGAGGGTGGTGGCCTCGAACTTTGGCAAGAGTACCGTGATAAAGAGTTCAATGTAGTGTCCTTCCCCTGCGCGATTATTGGCACGGAAATTTTTCTGCACTCAAATAAGAAAATTCAGACCCACGAAGATTTCAAGGGTCTGAAGCTGCGTACTTCCGGCGCCTGGGCCGAGATTGCATCAGACCTTGGCGCCTCCACCATTGTGATGCCTGGAGCCGAGGTTTATACGTCGCTTGACCGGGGGGTTATCGACGCCACTGAATGGGGTAGTCCGGAAATCAACAAGCCGACCGGTTTCACCGATATAGCTAAGTATGTGGTCGTACCTGGCATGCACCAGCCCGGCGGCGTCCTTGAGTGCGAAATCAACAAGGACGTCTGGACTGGCCTGTCCGAGGAAGACCAGCAGGCGATCGCCACGGCGGCAAGGCTCTCCATGTATGAAAGCTGGAGTGCCGGTGCCAATGCTGATCTCTCCGCATTCAAGGAGATGACCGAAGGTGACAATGAAATTGTGCACCTTGATCCGGACTTCATGGCGACAATTGAAGAAGCCACGAACAAGTGGGAAGACGAGCAGGCCGAGGACAATAAGTGGTTTGCCAGGGTGCTTAATTCCCTGAGGGACTTCGAGGATCAATTGGCAGTCTGGCCCGAGTATCGCTTTCCCATCGGCGGTAAGCAGTAACAACAGGGTGTTACCCGGGCCTCTATTTCTATGTACGAGGCCCTACGTTGTAAGAGACACGATGCCCCCGGCCCAAGCCAAATTGCTCCCGGGCCGGGGTCATCGGCAGCAACAAGGCATGCATAATGAAAGTTTTCAGCTTCCTCGGAAAAACTGTGGATGCGTTCTCGAAAGCCGCTGCGCTAATCGGTGCATTGCTGATCGTGCCGCTGATCGGCTCGCTGACCTATGAGGTCGTTAGCCGCTATATCCTGAACTCACCAACAGCCTGGGCCTACGAAATGAGCTACATGTTCATGGGCTCAATTTTTCTATTGGGCATGGCGTACGCGCTGAAGGTCCGCCAACACGTCAACGTAGATCTCTTTTATGCCATTATGCCGCCGCGAGGCAAAGCGACCATGGACATGATCGGCCTGGCCATCTTGTTAGTGGCGCTGGTCTGGATCGTTGACGCGTTATTTCTGTATGCGCTGGAGGCCTACGAGTACCAGGAAACCTCCGGAGCTTCAGGCTGGAATCCCGTGATCTGGCCGTTCCGGACAGTCTGGGTTATCGGGTTCGGTATCTTAACGGCGCAAACCGCCGTCGAGCTGGTACGCTCCATTGCCGTCCTAATTACGGGCGACGAGGGGCCGGAGGTGTGGCATGAGTGAATACATCGGATTCTGGATGTTCCCGGTCCTCCTGATTTTCCTGCTGGGCGGTTTCCCCATTGCGTTATCGATGATCTGCACCGCGTTTATCTTTGGTGTTATGCAGTTCGGCGCTTCGGCATCATTCCAGCTGATTTCCCAGATTGATAGCGTGGCAGGCAACTCGGTACTGGCCGCAGTGCCCCTGTTTGTCTTCATGGGAGCTTTCCTGGAGAAAAGCGGTATTGCATCCAAGTTGCTTGAGGCTATCCATATCTGGACATGGCGACTTCCCGGCGGCATGGCTCTTAGCACCATTATCATGGGTGCCATCTTTGCTGCCATCAGCGGAGTGGTAGGCGCCACAGAGGCCGTGATTGGATTGCTAACCGTCCCGGTTATGCTGAAACACGCCTACGACAAACGGCTGATTTCCGGCACCGTGTGCGCCAGTGGGTCGCTGGGCACGGTAATTCCGCCTTCCATCACAGTGATTGTGCTGGGTCCGGTTGCTAATGTTTCGGTGGGTGAGCTGTTTGCCGGTCTGCTGTTGCCTGGCCTGATCATGGCTGTGCTGTTTGGTCTTTACGTGGTTGGTGTTGCTGTTGCCAAACCGGCCATGGCTCCCCGCACGATGGAGGGTGGCCCCAAGTACAGCCTTGGACAGAAACTGCGAATAACTGCAGTAGCGCTAATTCCGCCCTCAATACTTATCTTCGCCGTGCTCGGCAGCATCCTTATGGGTGTTGCTACACCCACGGAGGCAGCTGCATGGGGTGCGCTGGGAGCGGTTGGTTTATCGGCTATCTATCGCACGTTTACCTGGTCCTTGTTTGGCAACGCCCTCATGAAAACCCTGCTAATAACTACAATGATCCTGCTCATCGTTCTGGGCGGCAGTATGTTTGCGGGGGTGTTCTTTGCATCAGGTGGGATGTTGGCAATCCAGACGCTGCTAAACGACCTGGGTATCCCAGCCTGGGGTGTGATTGCATTGATTCTGCTTCTGACATTTGTAGCTGGCTTTGTCCTTGACTTGATTTCGGTGGTGCTGATCGTCATCCCGATTGCCATGCCTCTTGTGCTGAACCTTGGCTTTGACCCGATTTGGTTCTGTATCGCCTTCCTGGTGGTACTGCAAACCAGCTATCTGACTCCACCCATGGCACCGTCAATATTCTATCTTCGAGCGGTGGCGCCGCCGGAGATCACCCTACGGCATATGTACAGCGGAGTTATTCCGTTCATTATCCTCCAGATCATTACCTTGGCGGTGGTGCTGGTATTCCCGGAGTTAGCGACCTGGTTGCCAGATGTGCTGCTGGGTTAAGTGGCCGGAGCTAAAACTTTGGAAATAATCCAACCACCGGTGACGATCAGCCACCGGAACATACGAAGGAGATCATTATGACTGTATCAGGACATCAATTGATTGGTCAGACCAGCCACCAGGGCGACCAAGCCGCCCTTGAACCGGTCGACCCGGCTACTGGAAAGCGCCTGGAGCCAGACTTCCCGGGCGCCAGTAGAAAAGATATCGAGCAAGCGTGCAGCTTGGCTCTGGAGGCTTTTGGTGAGTACCGCGAAACTTCTCTGGAAGCACGGGCCAATTTTCTCGAAACTATCGCCATTGAAATTGAGGCCCTTGGCCCTGGGCTGGTTGAGCGGGCGATGCTTGAAACTGGCCTGCCGAAGGGCCGAATTGAAGGCGAACGTGGTCGTACCTGTGGTCAGCTCCGGTTGTTTGCCGCGGTAGTGCGTGCCGGTGAGTGGCTGGATGTCAGGGTGGACCCGGCATTGCCGCATCGCCAGCCAATGCCGCGGCTTGACCTGCGCCAGCGACACATTGCTGTGGGGCCAGTTGCGGTTTTCGGGGCTAGTAATTTCCCGCTAGCGTTCTCGGTAGCGGGTGGCGATACTGCTTCAGCGCTGGCAGCAGGCTGCCCGGTGGTGGTCAAGGGCCACCCTGGCCATCCTGGCACATCGGAATTGGTAGGCCGGGCAATCCAACAAGCGGCCAAAGCCTGTCAGATGCCGAATGGCGTATTTTCATTGTTGTTTGGTGTCGGTAACGAGATCGGCCAGGCTCTGGTGGCGAACCCCTGCATCCAGGCGGTTGGCTTTACAGGATCGCGGCGTGGCGGGTTAGCCCTGGCAGCGATTGCGCAGCAGCGCAGCGTACCGATTCCGGTGTTCGCTGAAATGAGCAGTATTAACCCGGTATTCATCCTGCCAGAAGCTGTTGCGGCCCGTACTGGTAGCCTTGCCAAGGAATTCGCAGTATCCCTTAGTATGGGTGCAGGTCAATTCTGCACCAACCCGGGGCTGATCATTGGCTGTCGTGGCAAAGCCCTTGAAGCCTTCAAACAAGCTGCCACGGATGCTGTCGCGCAAGCGGATGCTCAGACCATGCTGACATCGGATATTCATGCAGCCTATACGCAGGGTATTGAGCGTTTATCCGGCAATGCCAACGTCCAGTGTCTAGCGAGTGGAGAGGAAGGCGTAGTCTCGAACGCCTGCCAACCCCGTTTATTTACCGCCCATGCCAGCGACTTTCTCATAGATGAAACATTGCAACAGGAGGTTTTTGGGGCCGCGTCCTTGATTATCGAGTGTGAGGGACTGGAGGAGATGCAGCGCGTTGCCGAGAGCCTCGAAGGACAGCTCACAGCCACTCTGCACATGGATGAGGGCGACATGGGGGCTGCGCAATCACTACTCCCAATATTGGAAACGAAGGCTGGCCGGATATTGGTCAATAGCTGGCCGACAGGTGTAGAAGTCTGCCATGCCATGGTTCATGGGGGGCCTTTCCCGGCCACCTCTGATAGCCGCACCACATCGGTAGGCAGCGCGGCTATTCGACGCTTTCTCCGGCCAGTATGTTATCAGAATTTCCCCGACGCCCTGCGCCCGCATGCCCTGAAGGAGGCAAACCCTTATAGGCTGCACCGCTTGTTGGATGGTGAGCGGGAAGCATAGATGTGACAAGCTAGGGTGATGGGCCCGGCCGCTAGAGCGTGCCGAGCAGATAAAAAGCACGATTTAGCGGCACTTTCCATTTACTGTATTATATACGAATGAACCTGTGCGCAAGCTGGAAACCATTTATTCGAGAGTTTGAATTCATTTAGGAAACAAAGTTGACTAAGACGGGCAAGAAACTTAACAAGAACGAAATATCTCGTGAACGCAGCATGAATCGGTTGATACAGGCTGCATTCGAATTGTTTGTGATACGCGGATACCATGCCACCAGCCTGGAGGCTATTTCATCAAAAGCCGGCCTCACTAAAGGCTCGGTTTATTTTTACTTTGGCAGCAAGGAAAAGCTGATCCTGCACATGTTTGAAGTTCTTCGTGAGGATCTTGTGGATGGTCTGGTGGCCACTTTGAGAAATCCTGTCGGCAGCCATGTGGACCGCATCATCCGCTATATCCACAAGGGTGCTGATTTTGGCGCGGAACGGCCCAACGAGCTGCTCTTCATGATCCAGATAGCCATCGAATTCGCTCGCCAGGAGAATGTCATCGCCACGGAAATCAGGGAGCTATACGGAGATGTACACGCCGCTGTCGAGGCGGTGGTCAGCGAGGCCCAGGCCGTTGGTTCGATGCAGTCAGACATTGACGCACGCTCGTTCGCCTCCATGATCGTGGCGGTCCACGATGGCATGATGTTGGAGTGGCACCTGCGTGGCGCTGAAATTAGCGGCCCCGATCTGGTCAAAAATGTGCGGCGCATGTTGTTGCACGGTATCGGCTAAGCTATCCCATTGGGTTTATCTAATGCTGTTTATCTCTGGGAGATAAGCTCCTTTAGGCTGACACCGGCGCCTTTGCGGTCCCAGGTGCTGGTTTGAATGCCGCGCTGTGATAGCTGCTTTTTCTTCACCTTGTTGGTGGGTGTTCTCGGTAGTTCGTCGATGATTTCTATATAGCGTGGCACCATGAAATGGGGCAGTGCGCGTGCCAGGAAACTCAACAGCGCCAGTGGTTCAACTACTGCTTTCTCCATGGTTACGATATAAACCAGAATATCGTCGTCGTTCTCATAGCTCGACGGAACACCCACCGCCACGCATTCCTTCACACCAGCAAAGTCAGCCACTGCAGCTTCGATATCAAACGAGGAGATATTCTCGGCCCGGCGGCGGATACGGTCGCCTTTGCGATCGATGTAGAACATGTTGCCATTGTTATCCCTGACGGCGATATCTCCGGTATGAAACCAAAGGTTTCGCCATGCGTTCACGGTTTCTTCCGGCATACCCATGTAGCACAACATGGTAGTCCAGGGGTGCCTGGGCCTGACCACAATTTCACCTGCGGTGCCGTCCGGTACCGGACGGTCTGTTTCCGGATCGACGACTTCCACGTCATACCATTCCGTTAGTACTTTGCCGCAGGAGCCAGCAACCGCCGGGGATTGCCGTGACGTCCAACATGGGCAGCCAACTTCACTCATACCCCACATTTCGATACCCTTGACGCCAAACCGCTCCAGAAAGGCATCACCATGACGTTTGGGCAATGGGCAGCACATCAGACGGGTAAGAACGTTATCTGAATCTTCGGACCGTGGCGGCTCTGCCTGGATCATTTCTATCATCGGTCCATGGGCAATACTGATGGTTGCTCCACTTTCCCGGATGCGATCCAGCCAGCGTTTAGCGTCAAACTTTCGGTCAAGAACCAGTGTTCCGCCGGCGGCAAAGATGGCAAGTACTCCCATGAACTTACCGGCAATGTGAAACAGAGGGTGGGCGCTGTAGAACACGTCAGACGCGGTCATGTCTGTTTCCCCTGCGGTGGTGTTAGCCAACAGGCAGACATGGCCATGGGGCATCACCACGCCCTTGGCGGGACCAGTGGTGCCAGATGTGAACACCACAGACGCTGCATCGGAGGGCTGAATCTCTGGCCAAGGCTGCTTCAATAGTGTTGGCTTGGCGATGAGCTCTTGGTGGTGCCTCACGCGGATATTCCCTTTTGCCTCAAATGCTTTGACCAGTTTGCTAGGACCAGTTTCCGTGTTGTCGATAACGACAATCTGCCGGAGGCAGGAAAAGTCCCAAGTCAGTTCGGTAAGACACGGCATTAATTCAGCATCGCTGACAATCAAGCTGGGTTTGGCCAGGTTGAGGACATGGGCCAAAGAGTTACCGCGATAGCCGGTATTCGCCGACACATCGACCGCGCCAACTAGCGCTGCAGCCATCCATGCGTGCAATGCGGCAATACTGTTGGCAGCAAATATCAGGATACGGTCACCGGGCTCAATACCTACCTGAAGGAAATGCGCTGCTAGCGCCTCCGCATGGGCCATAAACTGGCCATAAGTCTCTCGATTACCCGAGACCTCGCGGGCAAAAACTGCATCGGGTGAGGCCTTCAAGCGCCGTGCAGCCACTTTGGGTAATGTCCACTCAGAGAGCGAATCGGGAATCGCGAATGCAGGTAATTGTTCATTTAGAACCATAAAGCGTCTCCGGCTATCAAGGCGTGCCTTGAGAAATAAAATAACGATCAGTACTTGTCAAACTGGCTTGTGTATATTAATTAAATACTATACGGTCAGTAAGTAATATGGAATGATGGAGGAAACCAATGAAACCACTTTCTGGGATCACCGTGCTAGAGCTTGGCATGGTTATGCAGGTGCCACTTGCCGGGCAGATGCTTGGGGATTACGGTGCCGACGTGATTAAGATTGAACGGCCGCCCCGAGGCGATATTATGCGGGATCTCGACGAGGTCGGCACCGCCCGCGAAGATATGAGCTGCTATTACGCTGCGGTTGGTTGTAATAAGCGGACCCTGTGCCTCGACCTCAAGCAGGATGAAGGCCGAGAAGTCCTTGGCAAGCTGATTGATAAAGCCGACGTGCTGATTCACAACTTTCGGCCCGGTGCCATGGAGCGACTCGGCTTTGGTTACGAGGAAGTTTCTAAGCGCAATCCCCGGCTGGTGTATGCGGTTGGTTACGCCTTTGGCGCAAAGGGCCCGTTATCAGGTATGCCGGGCCAGGATATGCTGGCGCAGTCTCTCAGCGGCTTTGCCATGAATGGGGTTGAGTCCGGTGGCCGTCCCCGTCTTACTGCCACCCCTACGGTCGACTATGCCACTGCGGCGTCGTTATCTCAGGGGGTGCTGGCGGCACTTTTGGGACGGGAACGCACCGGTAAAGGTGACCTGGTAACTACTTCTCTGTTTGATGTCGCCATTGCCATGCAACTGCTGGAAACCTCCAGCCGAGCACTTTACGACTACCGCACCGACTGGGTTCAGTACGCCATGATCTTCAAGACCTCGGACGGCTGGATCACTGTTCTCACTCTGTTTCGGGACAACCCGCTGCAACTTATGTGCAAGGCGTTTAACGAAGACGACATGAGCGCAGACCCGCTGCTGGCCACCGCCACTCTGCAACGCAAGCATGCCAGCAAAGTACAAGAAAAATTCGGGCCTGTGATGGAACGTTATACCACCGATGAGTGTGTAAAGCGGTTATCTAAAACTGACATTCTGTGTGCCCCGGTGATGGATCTGGACGACACATTGAAACACCCGCAAACCCTGCAAAACGATATTTTGCGGGAGGTAGAAATCCCCGGCCATGGAACAGTTCAACTGGTTGGCAATCCAGTAAAACTGGCTGGCCAGGGTGAAGACAAGCCACGGCCACCATCCGCTCTGGGCGAATTTTCACGTGAGATTCTGAGCGACTTCGATTACTCCGAAAGCGAGATCAGGGACTTCCAGGAACGTGGCGTCATTGCCTGATTGACAACCACACAATACAGAGAGGCATCACTTAATGAACAGCAAATCGACATATATCAATGACGAAGACCGGTTATTTGACCACACCGTTGTAAGTCTGACAGAGCGGGCGCGTCACACCCTGAAGCAACCGTTAAAAGGCTTTCCCCACTATGCCGACACAAGGACCGGGGAGTGGACTACCACGGAAGATGGCTTCTGGACCGGGGGATTCTGGCCCGGTGTACTCTGGCTGGGCGGCTTTTTTTCCGGCGATTTAACACTCTGGCAAGCAGCCGAGGAATGGGTGGAGCGCCTGGAGCCGAGGGTTAACTCTGACTCGGTGTTTCGGGGCTTCCTGTTCTATTTCGGGTGTTCTGTCGGGGCGGATCTTGCGGGCAGCAAGAAAGCCGAGACACTAGCGTTAGACGCTGCCCGCAGCCTTTGTGCAACCTTTCGCTCCAATATTGGTCTTATGCCGTTGGGCACAACGGCGGAGGAAGCCCACACGGTAGGCGAGAACGAAACCAACATCGACAGCTTATCAGCGAGCTTGGTGCTAGCTTGGGCAGCGGAGAAAACTGGCGACGACAAATTTAAGGATGTGGCCATCCGCCATGCCCTTACCAACGCCCACTTTTGTGTACGCGAGGATGGTTCGGTGTGCCAATCTGCCAGCTTTGACAGCCAGACCGGGAAAGTGATCAAAACATACACCCACAAGGGCTTCAGCGCGAATTCTACTTGGGCCCGTGCGCAGGCTTGGGCCATGATGAGTTACGCTTATCTATCGGTACTTTACCCGGAGAATCGTGAAATCCGTGACTACGCCGAAAAAGTGTGTAGATGGTGGACCCAGAATGTGCCCGATGACGGGGTGGCTTACTGGGATTTCGATGCGCCCCAGGAAGCCGACACTCCGAAGGACACGTCCGCCACTTCTATCGCCTGTTATGCCTTGCTGACACTGGCTACCGTCCTTGACGACCGCCAAGCCGCGCGGGTATATCAACGCAAGGCTCGAAACACCGTCAAAACCCTCTGTCGTGACTATGTCGCGGTCGTGCCGCGGGGCCAGGCAGAAGAGACCACTGGTGCCATCTCGCCCGCAGTGCTGACAAGGGGCTGCTTCGACCCAATGCGCGGTGTAGCCACCGAGCATGAGCTGATTTGGGGCGACTACTTCCTGCTGCACTGCCTGGGTATACTGACGGGTCTGTTGCCCACCAACAAACCTGGCTGATACCGAGGGTCCAAGGCCTGAATGCTCAGCCTTGGGACATTGTGTTATCTGCTGAACATCTGGGAACTAAGTCTTGAACAGTACAATATCGGAGTCTACCTTCGAATTTAGCCGGTTAGCGGTCATGTTGAGTATATTCGGTGTTGACCCTACCCCAGAATTTCGGTCCATTAAAAACTGGAAAATCCGGCATGATTGAGCCTTGAGCAGGAGATCATGCCATGAAGCGATCCCGTTACACTGAAGAGCAGATTGCCTTTGCCCTGATGCAAGCCGAATTGGGTACGCCGGTTCCGGAAGTCTGTCGAAAGATGGGCGTCTCGGATGCCACCTTCTACAACTGGCGTAAGAAGTACGGTGGCCTCGGCCCGTCAGAGCTGAAGCGGCTCAAGCAGCTGGAGGAGGAAAATCAGCTACTGAAGAAGCTGGTGGCCGACTTGAGCCTGGACAAGGCCATGCTTCAGGACGTGGTGGCAAAAAAGCTCTGAGACCGCCTCGTAAACGCCAACTGGTGGCTGACTTACAAGCACGGTACGGAGTCAGCGAGCGCCAGGCGTGTGCGGTCTTGCAGTTTTCCCGGGCGTCTTGTCGATACCAATCGGTGGCGAGGGATTCATCGGCATTGTCGATGAAGATCCGCGAGATCACTCTCACGCGGCTTCATTACGGTTACCGGCGCGTGCATGTCCAATTGCAGCGAGAGGGCTGGCGAGACAATCACAAACGGGTTTACCGGTTGTATCGTGACCAGGGATTGTCGCTTCGCCTCAAGCGTCCCAGGCGCAACAAGGCAGCCAAGAACCGTCAGCCACTTCAACAAGCCAACCATCCCAATCACATCTGGGGCATGGATTTGTCTCGGATGCGCTTTTTGATGGACGAAGGCTACGCCTGCTGACGATCATCGACCTATTCACCCGGGAGTGCCTTGGCATTGTTGTTGGACAGAGCCTGAAGGGCCACGATGTTCAAGAAGCCCTGACGGCGATTGCGCGCTTCCGGGGCAACCCGGACCCGGACGTCCTTAAAACCGACAACGCAACGGTAGAATCGTTCAATGGACGGCTCCGGCAGGAATGTCTGAATGAAAATTGGTTCTTGTCACTGGCCGATGCCCGGGAGAAAGTCGAAGCGTGGAGGACGTTCTATAACCAAGTCAGACCCCATTCCGCATTGGAGTGGTCCACGCCTTCGGACTACGCCAGGAAACATGCGGTTTCTCGGCGAAAACAGCACCAACTGGAGCCGGATTTTTCCAACTCTGGGTGGACCTAATACAGGGTCAGGGTCAAGTAACGGACATTACTAGGGCGCGGTTGGATTAAAGACTGGGGGCAGGTCACAACTCTGGAGAGCCAAAGAAAATATCAAACTTTTGAGCTTGGTGAAGCTGAAAATGCGCGAAAATGAGGCCGGTTTTTATCAAACATTATTGTCCACCGACAGGAGAACCCACCGCCGAGGTATGGTTTTCAGGCCCCCGTGGCTATGATTCTCCGCTGAGCCCACGGATATTCCTTGACCGGCAAATGAATCACCGCTGACAGGGCGCCCACCCCAACGCCAACCCACCACACCAGAGTGTAGTTGTTGTAGATATCGTATAGGGCCCCACCCAGCCACACCCCCAGGAAACCGCCCAGTTGGTGTGAGAAGAACACCAGCCCATACAGCGTGCCCATGTATTTCAGGCCGTAAATATGCGCCACCAGGCCGGAGGTCAGTGGTACCGTGGCCAGCCAGAGTGAGCCCATGGAAACGGAAAACAGCACTACCGTCTCTGGTGTTATCGGCGTCATGATAAACGCCGCCGACACGAGAGTCCTTAGTAGATAGATGACAGCCAACAGGTATTTTCGGGAGTATCTGTTGCCCAGCCAGCCGGCGAACAAGGTTCCGCCAATGTTAAAAAAACCGATGAGTGCGATGGAAATGGCGCCCAGCCCGGATGCCGATGTCACCCCGAGGGTATAGAGCAGGCTGTCCGGTGCAATGGGGCCGCACATTTCAGTGATAAAAGCGGGGAAATGGGCCGTGATGAAGGCCAACTGGTAACCGCAGGAGAAAAAGCCGATAAAAATAAGCACGAAAGAAGGATCTTTAACCGCCCGTTTGATCACCACCCCCATCGGCTCTTCACTGCCGGTCGGCTGCTGCGGTTTTGGTGCCCGCATCAGCAGCAACGCCAACATGGACAGCAGGATAAAACCTGCGAAGACAATAAAAACCGACTGCCAGGGCATCTGGCTCAGCAAGGCATTGGCCACCGGCGGCCCGACGATCTGACCGGCAGAACCCGCCGCCGTCGCTATCCCCAACGCCATGGATCGGTGCTTGTCAGGCGCTGCCCGCCCGACCACAGCCAGAATCACCCCAAAGCCAGTACCGGCAATGCCGAAACCAACCAGCATTTCCAGCAACTGGTGTTGGCCAGGGGTGATGGCAAACGCCGACAACACCAGTCCGGTCACATAAAACGCACCACCACCAAGAATTGCTTTGCGGTCCCCAAAGCGTTCAGCGAGAGCTCCGAAAATTGGCTGCCCTATGCCCCAGAACAAATTCTGGATTGCAATAGCCAGGGAAAATGATTCCCTCGGCCAGGCGAATTCCAGGGCAATCGGCAACTGGAACAGCCCGAAGGATGCGCGAACCGCGAAACTGACGAGAATGATGATGCAGCCCGCGATCAGAACCGGATTGATCATCCGGGCATAGGTACCGGTAAAGGCTTTATCCACAATTTGAGCTCACTGTACCGACTGGCTTGAACCGGGTGGCAGGTGGGGAAATAGTTAACGATACCGTGGCAACATGCAACAGATAATCCGGCTGCCCCTGCCCCTGCCCCTGCCATTGCAGGAGCGAAATGACGCTTGCCGCCGTCCTGGTCTCCCAGATGCTGCATTACTGTGGTGATCGCGCCAGCCGGATTTTTTCGCTGACTACCTGAACTGGCCATTGCCACCCGTTGGCCTGGCTAACAGAGCCAGCTCCTTCACTAGTCAGACCATGATCAGTGTCGCGAAAACGAGATATTTGCTATTGTGCGAAGCTGATTGGTTTAGATAATAAACCAGACATGTCAGCGGGAGAGACCGAGTCGCACAATCGTGCGCCCGGCGCCGAAGGAGCAACTGCCCCGGAAACTCTCAGGCAAAAGGACCGCTGACATGAAGACTTTCCGAAGAGTTGCCAACGACTGCGTCCGTTGGCACACCGAAGGAGCAAGCGGCCGGTTCCGTTGGAGCGGTGCGTGAATCTCTCAGGTCCAGTGACGGAAGGGGTGCTTTCTACCATGCTGTGGAGAAAGGAAACCCTGGACGCCCCTGGAGAGTATTATGAAGCGAGTTGCAGTTATTGGCGGTGGTATCACGGGTATCACCACCGCATACACCCTGGCCAAGCGCGGCCTGGATGTCACCGTTTACGAGAAACACCGTTATGCGGCGATGGAAACCTCTTTCGCCAATGGTGGCCAACTGTCCGCCTCCAACGCTGAGGTCTGGAACAACTGGCAGACCATCATCAAGGGCCTTAAGTGGATGTCCCGGAGGGATGCGCCGCTGCTGGTTAACCCCAAGCCTTCCTGGCACAAACTGAGCTGGTTCGCCGAGTTCATCGCCGCGATTCCCCAGTACGAACAGAACACCACGGAAACCGCACGCCTTGCGATTGCCGCCCGGGATCACCTGTTTGCCTGGGCGCAGAACGAAGGGATCGACTTTGATCTGAAGAAACAGGGCATCCTCCATATCTACCGTGACAAGGCCGGGTTCGACCATGCGGCGAATGTTTCCAGGTTGCTGGCTGCCGGCGGCCTGGAACGTCGGGCGGTCACTCCCGAGGAAATGCGGGCTATTGAACCCACGCTGGCGGGGACCTATTACGGCGGTTTCTACACCGAAAGCGATTCAACCGGTGATATCCATAAGTTCACCAATGGCTTGGCGGAGGCCATTCTTCGCCTCGGCGTCAAAACCTGTTATGAGCACTCGGTGACGGAACTGAGTGCGGATCAGTCCCACGCCTGGGTCACCTCGTTTGATGGTGAAGAGCAAACTCGTGACACCTTTGATGGTGTGGTGATCTGTGCGGGCGTGGGTAGCCGGGAACTGGCCGCCAAGCTGGGGGACCGAGTCAACATTTACCCGGTGAAGGGGTATTCCATCACCGTTGAGCTGGACGACCAAGCCTCCCAGGAAGCGGCACCGACGGTCAGTTTGCTGGACGATGCCACCAAGATAGTCACCAGCCGGCTGGGAGATGATCGGTTCCGGGTTGCGGGTACGGCGGAATTCAGCGGCTATAACCGTGATATCCGGGATGACCGAATCCGGCCGCTCACCCGATGGGTCGAGCAGTGTTTCCCTGGGGTTTGCACCCGCCGCGTCGTACCCTGGGCAGGGCTGCGCCCCATGCTGCCCAATATGATGCCGCGAGTCGGTCCGGGCCGGTTGCCCACCGTGTTCTATAACACGGGTCACGGTCATCTGGGCTGGACCCTGTCTGCAATCACTGCCGAGATGGTGGCGGATGCTGTTGCGTCCGCGGTGTCAGGCACAACAGCGAGTACAGCCGGCTAGTGTTGGGAGATCGTGCCGAACTAACGTCGTTCGGCAGGCAGGAGTTCCTGGCTTTTGGCCGCGAGTACGGAATCAGCTACCGCTTCCCCGGCGTCGACGGCCATGACGCCCCCGATGACGATTCAACCATCGCCCGGGGGTGGATTGATGAAACCCCGCTACCGTCGGGGTTTCGCTTCACTCATTCCGACCTGACGATCTCCCACAGCTACGAATCGGTGTCGCTGGGCCATGCGCCCCTGTTGATGGTGATCGTGCTCGAAGGACGCATCCGCCTGTCGGTTGGTGCGGTCGAGCGGGAGCTTGGGAGTGGCATGGCTGCCAGCCTGCAATTACGACCGGAATATGCACTGGCAGCCTATCAGCCTGCTGGTCAACGTTTGAAAACCATTGTGTTGGCTTTTGATCCCGGTGGCCCGTTGCCGGCGCAGACCGAACAGGGGTCTCTGCGAGCCCTGCTCAGGGGGGTGCAGGACCCAGTGGTGCTGTGGGACGTTCCACCGGGTCTCATGACGGCTCTTGAGCAACCCCTTGGCGTCGGGCTGCCTGAGCTTCAGAAAACACTGGTGCTGGAAGGTCTGGCTCTGCAGTTGGTGGGTTATGGTCTTCCGGAGCCGGTGCCAGCGATTGAACGGAAAAGTCGCGCGTCCACCCAGGAACACCAGCGCCTGGAGGCCATTCGTCAGCTGATGGAATTCGCCCCGACGGACAATTACTCCCTGACGGATCTCGCCAGCCGTGCCGCAATGAGTCCCAGCAGTTTGCGTAGTAAATTCCGTGCGACCTACGGATTGTCGGTGTTCGGTTATCTGCGGAAGTGCCGGTTGAACCTGGCCTGGCATTACCTGGAGCAGGGATACTCCGTTCAGCAGGCTGCCCACCGGTCCGGCTATCGACATGCCACTAACTTTGCGACCGCGTTCCGGCGCCAGTTCGGTGTTTCTCCCAAAACCGTCGTTTGAATCACGGTATTTATCATTCCGCATATAAATTCTGTCACTTGGCATATCTAATGCTGGATCTAAAAGCGAATAATTCGCATTAAATTATCGTTAGACCCAAGTGAGGTTTTCATGTTCCGACATTCCCGTTTGTCATTTGCGGTTGCCATGGCCCTTGTCGGTGTCACCGGCGCGCCATTAGCCGTTGCCCAGGAACAGGGCGAACCGAAAATGCTGGATGCGCTAAACGTAACAGCGACCCGCAGCGCCACGAAAACCGATACCCCGGTGATTGAAACCCCGCAATCAGTATCTGTTGTCAGCCGCGAAGACTGGGAAGAAAAAGGCGCCCGTACGGTGCAGCGCGCCGCCAGCTATACCCCGGGTGTGGGTACGAACCAGGTGGGGTCTTCCAACCGCTACGATTATCTGATTCTCCGCGGTTTTTCCGATGGCAGTATCAATAACACCTATCTGGATGGCCTGCGGGTGATGAACGACGGTGGCTCCTACAGCTCCTTTGCCATTGATCCCTGGTTTCTTGAGCGTATTGAGATTGTTAAAGGCCCGACCTCCGTTCTCTACGGCCAGGGCTCCCCTGGTGGGATTGTTGCCCTCACCAGCAAGCGTCCGGAGTTCCGGGATGGGGGTGAAATCCGTGTCTCGCTCGGCAACAACGCCCAGCGCAGCTTTGCCTTTGATGTCACCGGTTCGGTGGATGATGAGCAACGGGTTGCCTATCGTGTGACCGGCATTGCTTCCGCTGCTGACGCGCAACAGGACCACGTGGAACTGGACCGTCGCGCCATTGCCCCGTCGCTGACCTGGGACATGACCGACGAGACCAGCGTGACTCTGCTGGCCTACCTTCAACGTGATCCGGAAGGTGGCTACCACAGCGGTTTGCCGTACGAGGGCACGGTGGAGTCCCGCGACGGCCAGAAAATCGACAACACCTTTTTTGAGGGCGAACCGGACTACGACCTTTTCCGGCGCGACATGACCATGGTGGGATACGATCTGGAGCATCGAATCAATCGTAACTGGTCCGCCTTGCAGAAAGCCCGTTACCTGGATTCGGACGTTGAGTTGAAACAGGTTTATGCCTACGGCTGGGCCTCGGCCACTGAGCTTAACCGCTACTACTCCGGTGGCGATGAGGATCTGCAGGCACTCACCGTTGATAACCAGATTCAGGGGGAATTGACGACTGGCGCGGTGGATCACACCGTATTGGTGGGGGTGGACTATCAGCAGCGTGAGAACGACGTGGTCTGGCCGTCGGGCGCCTTTCCGGCCATCGATGCCTTCAATCCTGAGTACGGGGCCGATCCCTCTGCCCTATACCCCCCGCAACGCAATCTCCGTAAGCAGAAACAGACCGGGGTCTATCTGCAGGACCAGCTGGCCACCGGTGGCTGGCGGTTGACGTTGGGTGGCCGTTACGACTGGGTGGAGATCGAGAACACCAATCGTGACACCGGTGTAGTGACAGAGCTGGACGAAACCCAGTTCAGTGGCCGTGCCGGGCTGCTCTACCTGTTCGACAACGGCATTGCACCCTACGTGTCCCACTCCACGTCGTTTTCGCCCAGCGCCTATACCGACGAGAACGGCGACCTGCTGGCCCCGAGTGAAGGCAAGCAGATAGAAACCGGGCTTAGGTACCAGCCGGTGGGAACCACGGACCTGTATACGCTCTCTCTGTTCCGCATCAACCAGGAGAATCTGGCCACCAAGCAGCCACAGGAGTCCTTCTACCGCAGTATTGGTGAGATTGAGTCCCAGGGTGTGGAGCTGGAAGCCAAGGCGCAGCTGACGGAGAACCTGAATGTCCAGGCCGGATATGCGTTCACGGACGTCACCTTTGAGAAGTCCGAGGCCTATCGCGAGGGCAATGCCGCCAGCCAGGTGCCGGAACACCAGCTGACCCTGTGGGCCGGTTACCGGTTCACGCAGGGAGTCCTTAATGGGGCAAACGCGGGATTGGGTGTCCGTCACAACGCAGACATCTACGCCGATGATGCCAACACCAAAAAGGTGCCGGACTACACCCTGGTGGATCTGGCACTGGGCTACGATTTCAGCAAGCTCGGCCTGGAAGGCGTTTCTACCCGGCTGAACGTGAACAATCTGCTGGACAAGGAATACGTGGCGTCCTGCTACAACAGTCTGGACTTCTGTTACTTCGGGGCAGAACGTAACGTTACGGCGTCGGTTTCTTACCGGTTTTGACACGTAAGCGGGAAGTGATAGCGGTCATAATAAACCCTGAGTGCTGAAAACAGAGTCGATTCCGGCTCTGTTTTTAAGTAATATTACGAAACTCTTTTGAGTGGTCGTCCGGCCACTCTTCCTTGTTTCATGTAAGACCAAATAGGCACTCACCCTGTACCTTTGGGGGATTACCGGTTACACAAATATCAAGGAAGATGCGGGCCTTCTGCCACACAATTCCAACAAACCGTTTACTCAGAAGATTCCCGCAATGCCCACAACCGTTCTCTCCGGCTTTACCCACAACTTCCTGGGTAATGCACCCGCCTGGTACAAACAGGTCATCCTGCTTTTCCTGATTGCCAACCCGCTGATTGTCTGGACCCTTGGCCCGGCCGTGGCCGGTTGGGCGTTGGTGGGAGAGTTTATTTTTACCCTGGCCATGGCGTTGAAGTGTTATCCA
The DNA here is from genome assembly GCF_001566815.1 of Marinobacter sp. Hex_13. Lineage (NCBI taxonomy): Bacteria > Pseudomonadati > Pseudomonadota > Gammaproteobacteria > Pseudomonadales > Marinobacteraceae > Marinobacter > Marinobacter sp. Hex_13. Next base: position 24,878 of record NZ_LSMM01000045.1, on the reverse strand, counting down.
CTGTTGCCGGGTGGGTTGCTGGCGATTGAAGCCCTGTTGGTGGGTATGACGTCAGCGGACGCGGTGTACCACGAGGTGTTGGTGAACTTCCCGGTCATCCTGCTGCTGATGTTCATGGTGGCTGGCATCTACTTCATGAAAGAGCTGCTGCTGGTGACGTTTACCCAGATCCTGGTGGGTGTGCGGTCAAAGTCCGCATTGTCACTGCTGTTCTGTGCTGCTGCGGCCGTTCTATCCGCGTTCCTGGACGCGCTTACCGTCACTGCAGTCATCATCAGTGTCGCTGTCGGTTTTTACTCGGTGTACCACAAGGTAGCCTCCGGCAAGGGTTATCATCACTCTGATCACAACGCCAACAGCGACGAACACGTGATTGAGTTGCACCGGGAAGACCTGGACAAGTTCCGGGCCTTTCTGCGTAGCCTGCTGATGCACGGCGCCATTGGAACGGCCTTGGGGGGAGTGTCCACCATGGTGGGCGAGCCCCAGAACCTGCTGATCGCCAAGGTAGTAGGGTGGGACTTTGTCAGTTTCTTCCTGCGCATGGCGCCGGTGAGTCTGCCGGTGCTGGTGGCCGGCCTGACCACCTGCTGGCTGTTGGAAAAGCTGCGCTGGTTTGGGTATGGCGCCCGGCTGCCCAAGCCTGTCCGCCAGGTACTGGAAGAGTTTGCTGACAACGAGCGCACCAAGCGCACGAAAGCCGACCAGGCTGCTCTGTGGGTGCAGGCAATGGCGGCCCTGGTGCTGGTTGTTGGGCTGGCATTTCACTTGGCAGAGGTGGGATTGATCGGTCTTCTGGTGATTATCCTGATCACCTCGTTCACTGGCGTTACCGATGAGCACCAGATCGGCAAGGCCTTCCAGGAGTCGCTGCCATTTACCTCGTTGTTGGTGGTGTTTTTCGCCATCGTCGCGGTGATTCACGAGCAACACCTGTTCAAGCCGATCATCGATTTTGTGCTCAGCCTGCCGCAGGACCAGCAGCCGGGCATGTTCTTTATTGCCAATGGGCTGTTGTCGATGATCAGCGACAATGTGTTTGTAGCCACCGTTTATATCAGTGAAATCAAACAGGCGCTGGACGCCGGCAGTATCGACTACGAGCATTTTCAGGAGCTGGCCATCGCCATCAATACCGGCACCAACCTGCCCAGTGTGGCTACCCCCAACGGCCAGGCCGCGTTTCTGTTCCTGCTGACGTCTGCAATCGCTCCGCTGGTGCGATTGTCCTACGGGCGGATGGTTGTGATGGCGTTTCCCTATACCATCGTGATGGGTGCGGTGGGCCTGTTTTGCGTCATCAATCTGGTTTGACCAAGCTGACATCGCCATACCAGGCGGTGGCAGATGCTCCGGTGTTGTCGGAATCCGACATGATGGCGACGCCCACCAGCTTCGGTGGCTCGCGGTCAAAGGCCTTGCGGTAGTCCGCAACGATATCCCGTTCTACCGTGACCCATTCGCCAGTGTTGGTGACGCCGGAGTTCACGGCGACCATCATCGTGGTATCGGTGAACGGGTTGGCAATGATTTCGCCAACCGGCAGCCGGTTGGCCCAGATGTAGTTCAGCGCATTGCCCGGCAGTTCCTCCCCGAACACCACTTCCACGGTCTTGCGTTTGGCGCGCTCGAAAAAGCCGGCTTCGTCCGGCTCGAACTCAAAGGCCACGTAGATTCGCGCAGGGTAGTCATCGCCCTCCTTTTTACGGGCGTTTCCCTGCTCATAGACGTTCGACACTTTCCACCGCCAGCGCAGGATCAATGAATCCCCGGGTTCGACGGACACCCTGGCTATCAGCCCGGAGGCGCTGTTGTCCGTGGTGGCCTTGACCACCTGCTCGCCGTCGTCGTCGGTCAACTGATAGCGACTGTGGCGGTCTATCTTCGGAAACTCCATCGGTTCCCAGCCATCTTCCAGGGACGTTATGGTCGAAAACGCGGTGATCAGTGAGTTTTCCGTGCTGTCAGCCTGGGCCGAAGCGGCCATCAACGAAAGTGCGAGGGCGGCCGTCAGGTATCTCGGTAGCGGTGTCATGGGATGCTCCTATGGGTTCGTTTACTGACCGGTAACCGTCGAAAAAGTGCCTTGTTGCGATTTATCTTAGTCTATATAGTGTTTATATCCTTGGCTTAGTACCAGATATAGTGATCAAAGGCTGATCAATCACAGATCGCCCTCATCACGATGATCGTGGTACCGGGAATCCGGTGAGACTCCGGAACTGACGCGCAGCGGTATTGGGGAACGAGCGTGGCATAAAGACACTGGCGAATGCCGGGAAGTCGCCACGCAAGGCCGAGCCAACAGGTTCACGCCCCTGAGTCCGAAGACCTGCCAGGGAATACAACTGCACCTTCGCGTATCAAGGTGAGCAGATCGGTTTTGCGTTGTCTCTGTTCAGAGCAATGCTCGCCCCTGCGTACGCGAAGGTCTTGGCATAAACGCGTACTCAGGAGAACCGACATGTCCACTGCCATCCTGGCCGAGCCCGGCCAATCTGCCTCAACCAGCACCGCCTCCCTACAGGTTATTAAACGTAATGGCGCCCTGGTTGGATTCGATGTCAGCAAAATCAGTGTTGCCGTGACCAAAGCGTTTCTTGCCGTCGAAGGCGATGAAGCGGCAGGCTCGGCCCGTATCCACGATTCCGTGGAACAGGTTACCCATCAGGTCATGCAGGCCATCAGCCGACGCTTGAAAGCCGGCGGCAAGGTGCACATTGAAGATATCCAGGACCAGGTGGAACTGGCGCTGATGCGGGCGGAGGAGCAGAAAGTGGCCCGCGCCTATGTGCTCTACCGGGAGGCTCATGCCCAGGAGCGGGCCAGCCTGGCGCCGGTGGAGGCCCATCCCACGCTCACGGTGAAAAAAGCCAACGGTGAGGTCGCGCCGCTGGATCTGGGGCTGATGAAAGTCCAGGTGGAGCGTGCCAGCCAGGAATTGGAGGGCATCGATGGCGAGTCCCTGGTGGAAGGGGCGCTGCGGAACCTGTACGACGGTATCGCTGAGGAAGAGGTGCTGTCTGCGTTGATCATGACCGCCCGCGGCCGCATCGAGCAGGAACCGGACTACAGTGCCGTAACCGCTCGTCTGCTGCTGGAACAACTCAGGCTGGAAACCGCGGCCGCCTTGAGCCTGCCCCTAAGTTTGCCGCTGGCGGAAATATACCCGCAGGCCCTGAGCACCTTCATTGAGCAGGGTATCCACTACGAACTGCTCGACGAAGCCATGGCGGCGTTTGACCTGGAGCGGCTGGGTGCTGCCCTCAAGCCGGAGCGGGACCACCAGTTTGGTTTCCTCGGCCTGCAGACCCTTTACGACCGCTATTTCCTCAACTGGAAAGGTGACCGGCTGGAATTGCCCCAGGTCTTCTTCATGCGCGTGTCCATGGGCCTGGCGTTGCAGGAAGATGACCCCAATGCCCGGGCCATCGAGTTCTACGATCTGTTGTCGTCCTTCGACTACATGGCCTCCACGCCAACCCTGTTCAACAGTGGTACCCGACATTCCCAGCTTTCATCCTGCTACCTCACCACCGTTCAGGATGATCTGGAGGGTATCTATGGTGCCATCCGTGACAACGCCATGCTGTCCAAGTGGGCCGGCGGCCTGGGTAACGACTGGACGCCAGTCAGGGCTTTGGGCTCCCACATCAAGGGTACCAACGGCAGCAGCCAGGGTGTGGTGCCATTCCTGAAAGTGGTGAACGACACGGCGGTGGCGGTGAATCAGGGCGGCAAGCGCAAGGGCGCCGTGTGCGCTTACCTGGAAAGCTGGCACCTGGATATTGAGGAGTTCCTGGAGCTACGCAAGAACACCGGCGATGAGCGTCGTCGTACCCACGACATGAACACCGCCAGCTGGGTACCGGACCTGCTGATCGAGCGCATGCGCAGTGATCAGGACTGGACCCTGTTCTCGCCAAACGACACTCCGGACTTGCATGACCTCTATGGCAACGCATTCCGGGCGCGGTACCAGGAATACGAAGCTATGGCGGCCAGGGGCGAGATCACTCTGTTCAATACGGTGTCCGCCAAACAGCTCTGGCGCAAGATGCTGACCGTGCTGTTCGAGACCGGTCATCCGTGGATCACCTTCAAGGACCCCTGCAACCTGCGCTCACCGCAGCAGCATCGGGGCGTGGTGCACAGCTCCAACCTGTGTACCGAAATCACCCTGAACACCAGTGCGGATGAGATCGCCGTGTGCAACCTGGGGTCCATCAACCTGGCGGCCCATGTCCACAACGGTGAGCTGGATGTCCAGCGCCTCGAACGCACGGTCAATACCGCGGTCCGCATGCTCGATAACGTGGTCGACATCAATTACTACGCAGTGCCCCAGGCGAAGAGTTCCAATTTCAAGCATCGGCCCGTTGGTCTTGGCCTGATGGGCTTTCAGGATGCGTTGTATCGGCTCAATCTGCCCTACACCAGCGCGGAAGCGGTGGAGTTTGCCGATGTGGCGATGGAGCAGATCAGTTATTTCGCGATCCGGGCCTCGGCTGCGCTGGCCGGTGAACGCGGTGCCTACGAGACCTACGAAGGCTCATTGTGGCATCAGGGTATTCTGCCCATTGACTCCATCAACCTGTTGAAAGAGGCCCGTCAGGACGGCGACCTGAGCCTGAATACCAGCAGCCGCCTGGACTGGACGGCGGTGCGGGAACTCATCGCCCGCAATGGCATGCGTAACAGCAATGTGATGGCCATTGCGCCAACGGCGACCATCTCCAACATCGTCGGTGTCTCTCAATCCATCGAACCGGCGTACCAGAACCTGTTCGTGAAATCGAATCTCTCCGGCGAGTTCACGGTGGTTAATCCATCTCTGGTTCGTGATCTGAAAGCTGAGGGTCTGTGGGACAACGTGATGGTGAACGATCTCAAGTACTTCGATGGTAGCGTGCAGCAGATTGATCGTATACCGGCAGCACTGAAGGCCCGCTACGCCACCGCCTTTGAGATCGATGCCCGCTGGCTGGTGGAGGCGGCGGCCAGGCGCCAGAAATGGCTGGACCAGGCCCAGAGCCTGAACCTTTACATGGCGGAACCCAGCGGCAAAAAGCTGGATGAGTTGTATCAGCTGGCCTGGGAACGTGGACTGAAAACCACCTATTACCTGCGCTCGCTGGGGGCCACGGGTGCCGAGAAAACCGCGCCGGTAGCAGCACCGCAACCACAGGTATGCAGCATTGATGAGCCGGACTGCGAAGCCTGCCAGTAAACCCGACCGCCACCAAGATTCTAGAGGTTAAAAGATGCTCAACTGGGACGACGAACCAAACACCCAAACCCGCCCGGCTACCCAGGAGGGTCCGGCCCCGGTCAATGTCGATGACAAGCGCGTTATCAACGGCGAAACCGACATCAATCAGCTGGCACCCTTCAAGTACCCCTGGGCCTGGGAATACTTCATGAATGCCAACAAGAACCACTGGACGCCGCTGGACGTGAACATGGCTCAGGACGTTCACGACTACCATCACCGCCTGTCTGCGCCGGAAAAGCACGTGTATGAGAACGTGCTGGCCTACCTCACCACCTCCGACATCCTGGCGATGCGCAACATCGGCCTGGCGGTGATGGAGAAGATGAGTGCCCCGGAATTGCAGATTTACCAAGCGCGGCAGGTGTACGAGGAAGCCATGCACACCTGGGCCTACCAGCACTGCATTGAAACCCTCAACCTGGACCAGAGCGAGATCTACAATCGCTATCGGGTGGTCCCCGCGATCAACGGCAAGATCCAGATGGCCAACCGCCGGCTGGATGCCGCCATGCGCTCTGACATGAACCTGCGCAACAAGGACGACCTGCAGGAATTCATTATGTCCTACCTGTTCTTCGCAGCGGTCTTTGAGGGTGCCTGGTTCTACAACGGTTTCAGCCCCATCTTCGCCCTGCAGCGTCGGGGCCTGATGCGGGGCACCGGTGAGCAACTGCAGTACATCCTGCGGGACGAAGCCATGCACTTCTCGTTCGGGCTGAAAGTGGTGAACCAGATCCTGGAAGAGGAAAACATCACGCTGGACCCCAAAGCCGTGCGCGATATGTGGGACGAGTCCGAAGCCGCTGAAACCGCCTACGCCAACTACATCCTGCGGGACCCGATCCTGGGCTATTCCGCCGAGTACCACAGCGAGCAGTTCCGTTTTGTGGCCAATCGCCGGGCCAGAACCGTTGGCCTGGACGAACCGTTCCCGGGCGCGAAGAACGTCTCACCCTGGCTGGATGAGCAGGCCACCCTGCGTAAAGAGAAAAACTTCTTTGAAACCCGGGTCATCGAGTATCAGACCGGCGCGCAGTTGGAGTGGTAGCAACGTACTGACCTTCAGTCCGGCGGGCTGGCCGGCACTTACGTGCCGTTCAGAATCCAGCCTGCCGCCTTCTCCGCAATCATCAGTGTGGGGGAGTTGGTATTACCGCTGGTGATGGTCGGCATGACACCGGCATCCACCACGCGCAGGCCGGCGACGCCACGAACTCTGAGGTGAGGGTCGACGACTGCCATGTCATCGTCTGCCCGCCCCATGCGGGTGGTTCCCACAGGGTGAAAAATCGTGGTGCCAATGTCTCCCGCCAACCGGGTAAGTTCCTCATCGGTCTGGTACTGAAGGCCCGGCTTGAACTCTTCCGGTTCGTACTTGGCCAATGCCTGTTGCTCTGCAATGCGGCGCGTTACCCGAAGGGAATCCGCTGCGACCTTGCGGTCTTCCTCGGTGTTCAGGTAGTTGGGGGCAATGGCGGGCTTGATTCTGGAGTCCCGGCTACGAATACGCACGGTACCGCGGCTCGTCGGGTTGAGGTTACAAACGCTGGCGGTAATGGCTGGAAAGTCATGCAAAGGCTGGCCAAATGCCTCCAGACTCAATGGCTGAACGTGGTACTGGATGTTGGCGTACTCATATTCTTCGGAACTGCGGGTAAACAGACAGAGTTGGGAGGGGGCCATGCTCATGGGGCCGGAGCGGGTAAGCAGATACTCCAGCCCAATTCGTGCCTTGCCAATCAGTGAGTTGGCCATGGTGTTCAGGGTCTTCGCGCCCCGAACCTTGTAGACCGATCGAATCTGAAGGTGATCCTGAAGATTCTCGCCGACGCCGGGTAAGTCGGCAACAACCGGGATATCGTGTTCCCGAAGCAGATCCGCGGGGCCAATGCCCGACAGCTGCAGCAACTGGGGGGATCCGATAGCGCCGGCTGAGAGGATGACTTCGCGGCGTGCGTGGGCGGTAATTTCCCCCTCTCCCGGTCGTTCAACACGTACGCCGGTGCATCGGGGCTTTTCACCGGCCGCCATGTCCAGCGCCATGACATGGGTGGAATGCCACAGTGTCAGGTTAGGGCGCGTCTTGGCTGGCCGCAGGAACGCCTTCGAGGTGCTCCAGCGCCAGCCGGAGCGCTGGTTGACTTCGAAGTAGTCAACGCCTTCGTTGTCGCCGCGGTTGAAGTCCCGGGTTCGGGGAATGCCAGCCTGAACGCAGGCGCTGGCAAAATCCTCCAGAACGGTCCATTTCAGCCGCTGATGCTCGATCCGCCACTCACCGCCGTGGCCGTGGTAATTCCCGTGTTCCGGATCGGCGTCGCCTTCTTCGTCCAACCGGTAGTGATCTTCATGACGCATAAAGTCGGGTAGGCAGTTATCCCATGACCACGCCTGCTCTCCGGTAACATCGGCCCAGTGGTTGTAATCCCGGGCCTGGCCACGAATGTAGAGCATGCCATTGATGCTGGAGCAGCCACCCAGGGTTTTCCCCCTGGGGTAGATCAGTGATCGACCATTCAGGCCGGGGTCCGGCTCGGTGCGAAAGCGCCAGTCCGTGCGCGGATTGTCGATGCAATAAAGGTAGCCCACTGGAATATGGATCCAGTGGTAATTGTCACGACCGCCCGCCTCGATCAGCAGCACCCGGTTGGCCGGGTCGGCGCTCAGACGGTTGGCCAGCAGGCAGCCGGCAGAGCCGGCCCCGACGACGATGTAATCAAACTCGTGCTGCCCGTGTGCATTGTTGTTATTGGACATGGTCTGTCTCCCGGACTGGTTTGCGTGTTACTTGGCGGTTGGCATCACAAACTCGGCACCGGCATCGATGGAGTCTGACCAGCGCTGCATAATGGATTTCTGCCGAGTATAGAATTTAACGCCCTCTTCACCGTAGGCATGGGTGTCGCCAAACATTGAGCGTTTCCAGCCACCGAATCCGTGCCAGGCCATGGGAACCGGAATGGGCACGTTGATACCGACCATGCCAATCTGAATGCGACGGCCAAATTCACGGGCGACGCTGCCGCTCTCGGTGAAACAGCTGACACCGTTGCCGAATTCATGATCATTGATCAGGCGGATGGCAGTCGCAACATCGGGAACCCGCACACAGGCCAGCACCGGGCCGAAGATCTCTTCCCGGTAAATTGTCATCTCCGGAGTGACGTGATCGAACAGCGTGCCACCCATCCAGAAACCTTCGCCGCAGCCTTCGCCCGTTGACGTTGCATCGAAGTCGCGGCCGTCGACCACCAGTTCAGCGCCTTCAGCCACACCTTTATCAATATAACCGGTAATGCGCTGGTGAGCGCTGGCACTGACAATCGGACCCATTTCGGCGTCCAGGTCCATGCCGTTCCTGACCTTCAGGCTGCGTGCCCTCTCGGCCAGCCTGGGGATGAGTTTGTCAGCGACATCACCGACCAGAACCGCCACGCTGATGGCCATGCAACGTTCGCCGGCACTGCCGTAACCCGCGCCAATGAGCGCATCCACGGCTTTGTCCAGATCGGCATCGGGCATAACCACCATGTGGTTCTTGGCGCCGCCGAGGGCCTGAATGCGCTTGCCGTGACGGGCGCCATTTTCATAGATCAGATTGGCAATCGGAGTGGAGCCGACAAAACTCAGCGCCATGACGTCCGGGTGCTCAATGAGCGCTTCCACCGCACCCTTGTCACCCTGCACCACATTGAACACGCCGTCGGGCAGGCCAGCCTGTTTGAGCAAATCAGCGAGCATCAGAGACGCACTGGGGTCGATCGGGCTGGGCTTGAGCACAAAGGTATTGCCGGCAGCGATTGCCACCGGGAACATCCACATGGGCACCATCACCGGGAAGTTAAACGGCGTAATACCAGCGACCACGCCCAGGGGCTGGCGGGTCGTCCAGTTATCGATACCGGTACTGACCTGTTCGGTATAGTCGCCTTTGAGAAGCTGGGGAATACCGCAGGCAAACTCCACGATATCAATCCCCCGGGCAACTTCCCCCTGAGCGTCGGTAAAGACCTTGCCATGTTCGCGAGTAATCGCTTCGGCCAGTTCGTCTTTGTGCTGGTTAAGCAGTTCCAGAAACCTGAACATGACACGTGCGCGACGAATCGGCGGGGTGTCCGCCCAGCTTGGGAAGGCAGCAGACGCAGCGGCCACGGCCTGATCAACATCATCGCGGTTGGCAAGAGCGGTCTGGCCTGAGACCTTGCCGGTAGCGGGATTGAATACGTCCTGAGTTTGGCCGGAGCTGCCTTCTGAAATTCGCCCATTGATATAATGCTGGATCGTTGGATTGCTCATGGTTGTCTTTTCCTGTTTTTGATTCAGTTTTTTGTAAGGGTTCTGGATGCCTTTATTCGGGGCATTCGTCGCCGCTGGATAAGAATTGAACAGTTAATTTACGGTCGGTCAGGTACCGAAGCAATTGAGTTATTTTAAATCATGATATAAGTAATGCTTATATTGGAGCTCAGGAGGGAAAGACGGCTATGCAACACTTGCAGGGATTACGTGCCTTTGTGTCTGTGGCTCGTGAGGGGAGTGTTTCCAGGGCTGCCGAGCGACTGCATCTGACACAGCCGGCCGTGAGCCTGAAGCTGAAACAGTTACAGGATGATCTTGGCCTCAGGCTTTTTCGGCGTAAGCCGCAGGGTTTGGTGCTGAGTGCTGATGGTCACAACCTGTTGCCGGTGGCCGAAAAGGCGTTGGCGGGGATAGCTGCATTTGAGCAAAGCGCCCAGGCATTGCACAGCACTGTTCGCGGACGCCTTAAGATTGGCACCATCGTGGACCCCGAATTTATCCGTCTGGGGTCGTTTCTACACCAATTGGTGGCTCGCGCGCCCCAACTTGAAACCGAGCTGCATCAGGGAATGAGTGGCCGGGTTCTGGAACAGGTCCGTAATGGCAGCCTGGACGTTGGTTTTTTTCTTGCCCCGCCAGGTCTGGGCGCTGGACAGTCATCGCCAGAATTAATGTACAGAGAGCTGACCCGGTTTGACTATCACGTTATTGCACCGGCGGGATGGGCGTCACGGGTGGCGGACAGTCGCTGGTCGAGCCTCGCCGGGCTGCCCTGGATCGTGACACCGCCGGATTCAGTGCACAATCGGTTATTGGCTGACGCAATGGAGCCTCATGGATTGGTTCCAAATGGCGTTGCACAGGTCGACCAGGAAGCCTGCATGCTGGACCTGGTCAGGGCGGGCGTCGGGCTCAGCCTGGCCCGGGATGCCCTGGCGATGGCAGAGCGACAGGAACGGGGGCTGGTCGTTGTGGAAGGCGTGCGTATCCCCTGTGCCCTGAGTTTTATCTGGCGCAAGGACCGGGAGGAAGAGCTGGTGATTGCAGAGGCGCTGGAGGCTCTTGCCGGTGTGTGGTTGTTTGAGACTCTTGATGACATCGATCGTGAAAACCGGCCCATTAGCCCGTGACACTTTCCATCAGACGCTGGCGGAACCAAATATGGGCCGGGTCATTGTCCATCACCGGTGCCCACAGCAGGTAGACCGGCAACGAGGGTACCTCTACCGGAAACGGCAGGGTCTTCAGCCCGAATGCCCGGGCGTACTGCTGGGCCAGACGTTCGGGCACCGTGGCAATCATGTCGGAGCCGCTGCAGGTGGCCAGCATACTGGCGAACTGGGTGACCCTGGCCCCGGTTCGCCGTTGCCACCCCGGTTCGTTGAGGATCTGGTCCAGGGGCAAGCGCCGGTTCCGATCCGGCAGTACGACGTGTTCGGCGTCCAGAAACTGCTGTTTGCTGCAATCGCCCTGCAGGTCTGGGTGGTCCTGTCGTGCCACCACCGCAAGCCTCTCCGCGAGAAGCACTTGCCGCCGTAATCGATCGTTCTCCGTTGCAAAGGCATCCACGGCAAGATCCGCTTCGGCGGTATACAGCCTCTGGGGCATGTCATCGCCGGCCAGGGCGACCTCCACCACCACATTGGGCGCCTCGCTTCTCAGGCGTGTCAGTAACGTTGGTAACACTACCATCTCGAAGTAATCGTTGCTGAGCACGCGAAAGCGTCGCTGGCTGGTGCTAGGCACAAAGCGATTGGCCGGGTCCAGTGTGTCGCGCATGGCGCCGAGTTGCTGGCTGAGGCTTCTGTGCAGCTCACGGGCGCGGGGTGTCGGCACCATGCCCTGATGGGTACGCACAAACAGGGGGTCACCCAGGGTATGACGCAGGCGCTGCAATGCGGCACTGATCGCCGGCTGGCTCATGCCCAGGGAATCGGCGGCGCGGGACAGTTGCCCGGCTTCCATAATGGCGTCGAACACCGGAAGAAGGTTGAGGTCGACGCTTCGTAAATTCAGCTTCATGGATAATACTTATACCAAATATTGAATAGGAAAATATAGCTCTCCCGAGTAGCCTCAGAAGACGTACAAACCCTCGTCTCGGAGAACAATAATGGACGATCAGAAACTGACGATGCTGGTTACGGCTTTTATTGTGGTTACCGCCCTTTGGGAGGTAGTCAGCGGCCGTACCCGTGAAGGTCGCAAGAACACGCAGGACTGGCGCATGGCATTTCTTGCCACGTTCATGATGGTGGCGGTGCAAAGGCCGTTGGTGTTGCTGTTGCTGACGCTGGGTCTGTCAACGCTGATTCCTGGCAGCGCCGGTTCACTGGCCTGGCTCGAGCAGGCCTATTTCTGGCCCACGTTGATCGTGTTTTTCTGCGTGGAAGAGTTTATCCACGGCAGTTTCCACCTGTTTGCCCACCGGCGCCGACCCAATAACCGTGTTCTGCAATGGGTTCAGGCATTTTACAAGATGAGCCACCGCCCGCACCACATGTCGGGCGGCCAGGACAACAAGGGCCAATTGACGGTAACGCAGACCTTCGTCAATGGCTGGGCCTGGTGGCTGATCATGCCCAACTACACCTTCCAGTTGCTGTGTCTTTATCTGGGGCTGGTAGAGGTGTTCCTGATTGCCACCGCCTTCAAGGGACTATGGGCGGCCCATACTCATGTGAACTGGAATTATGACCTGTATTTCCACAACCACCGCTGGGCCTGGGTTCGCAAGACCATGTGGGCACTGGCGCATATTCTGGTCTTTCCCACTCAGCACCACCATCATCACGCCCGCGGGCCCAATTCAGCCAAGAATGTGACCTCCACGCTGGCGATCTACGATTGGCTGGTGTTTGGCACACTCGCCATTGAAACCAGCAAACCCAAGGTCTATGGCTGGCGCCAGAAAGACCATGAGGCAAACAGTGCATTGAAACGCTATTTCTGCTGGGATGTTCGACCCTATGTGCCAAAAACATAGGCGGTGAAATTTTTTTTGGAATAAACGCCAGGCTCAGCCGTCTCCCTGATGAAAGCCACCCGAAACGGGTAAATCAGGAGGACGTAACCATGAAAAAGCATGTACTGACACTCGCAATCTGTTCCATTCTTTCCACCGGCGTTTTCGCCGCAGAAGGGTCTGGCGCGGCCAATGCAAACGCGCAGGCTGAAACCAACATGAGTGCGGAAGCCAGCACCCGCAACGGTGTTTCCGCGAATGGTGGTGCCTCTGCAAGCGCAGAGGGCAGTGTCAACGGCGAAGCCGCTCGAGACGAAGCTGCCGACCAACGCCAGGCGGCCAGTGAAGAAGCCCGCGGAAGGGCCGATCAGGCGGTCAGCGCTGGCGTTGAAACCGGCCAGAAGGTGCGAGCAACCGCGGATGCTACAGCGGACACGGCTCGCGATGAAGCTGGTGAGAAGCGCGAACAGGCGCAAGAGCGCATGAACGAGACCCGAAATGCTGAAATTCGCGCTGAAACCAATCAGCAGATCGGAACGTCTGTATCTGAGAGCGTCCGGAGTGAAGTGCAGAACACCGTCAAGGGGACCGTGAAAGGGTCCGGCAGTGGCGGCCTGCTATAACCACTCCTCCAGACTCGCCGGGCCATAGGGCCCGGCTTTCTTTTGGACGCCCAAGTGAAAGGAGCAGACATGCAGTTGATTCAACGTATTTTGACCTTGCCCCTGGCCATTGGCCTGGCGTCACCGGCATTGATGGCTCAGGCGCAGGAGAAAGCGTCGGCGAACGGATATCTTGAAGGCGGTTTTGAGCACGACAGCAACGTGACCGTGGACGAACTGAACACGTCCGCCGATGAGAGCGATCAGGCCTGGGTTTTCGACGCCGGTCTGGAAGGCATCCTGAAACCCACCGAGCGGTTAAACGTGACACTCGGCTATTCGCTCTCGGGCAGACAGTACCAGAACCTTGATGAATTCGATCAGAACATTCACCTGCTGTCGGCCGATGTCAGTTATGACTTCGACCCGGTCACCGTTGGCACCAGTTATTACTATTCCCACGCAACCCTGGGGTCAGATCCGTTCCTCGATTTCCGGCGTGCCAGTGTCTACCTGGGCAGCCTGCTCGCGGAGGACGTTTATCTGCGGGGCAGCCTGCAGGACAAGCACAAGGAATTTGATGACAGTGATGCGCGGGATGCCAAGATAAAAGGCGCCAGTCTGGATGCGTTCTTCTTTTTCAACCAGGCCCAGAGCCACTTTCTACTCGGCCTTGACGGTGATCGCGAAGATGCGGAGGCGAAAGCCTACGACAATGACCTGCTTCGCGTTCGGGTAGCGTTGGTGCATCGGTTTACCCTGGCCGGCGAGGAAAACCGCCTGCGGTTTGGCTGGCGTTACGAGGACAGGGAGTATGAAGAGGTGACCGTCACCAGTACCAGCCCGGTTCTGACGGACCCTCTGACCGGTGACCTTACCGAACGCTCAAGCAATGAGCGGGCGGACAAAGCCCGTATTCTGGAGGCCAGCTGGCGGATTGGACTCAACGAGGTGTTTAGTGTTGAGCCCAGTGTTTCCTGGGGCCAGTACACCTCGAACGTGGATTCTGCGGATTACGACAAGACGGTGGCGGGGGTGACGCTCAGGGCGGATTTCTGAAACCCGACAGTCAGAAATCCAGAAAGCCGTGACCGAATTCGGTGTCTCGGCCAGGACGGCCAAGATCCTTCGCTGCATTGATCAGGGCACCAATGGCCTTGTCTTCCGAAAGTTCATTACGTTGGCAGGCCAGTGCAGCGGCAACCACTGGCGACGCCAGCGAGGTGCCGCTGTCTGCAACCATGCCGGCATCAGGGTGTGCTACCGGAACGGTGACGCCGTTGCTGGCAAACATCACCTGTTCACCCCGATTGGCCCAGCGGTAGAGCTTCCCGGAACTATCAGCCGCCGTCACACCGATCACTTCCGTGTAGGCGGCCGGATATAATGGCGGGGCAGAGGGCCCTTGATTGCCTACCGCCGCAACCATCAGCACGCCGCGCTCCCTGAGGCGGCTCACCGCCGCAGCGAGAAGCTGGTTGTCCGGGCCGGTCAGGCTGATGTTGATAACCGACAAATCCTGACCGGCCAGCCAGTTCAGGCCTTCCAGTAAATGACCAAGTGTGGCGCCTGAGAGGGTGCGATCCCGGTCATAGAACACCGAGGCATTGAAGATCGTAGCCTGCGGCAGCCGGGCAGGCCATTGCCCAGGCCGGTTGCCCACCAGCAGGCTGGCGACGGCCGTGCCGTGAATCATAGGCTCAGCGAGACTTCCTTCCATTTCCGCCAATGCCAGAAAACGCTCCTGCACAACCTGTGCACTTTCAAATACCCGATGGTCTGTGGCAATCGACGTATCCACCATTCCAACGCGAACCGGGGCGGTGCAGAGGCTACGCCACTGTGGCACTTTGGTCTCTGACAGGGGCTCTTTCGCACCCGTTTGCGGAGCATAGATATGGTTGCGGTCCAGCCGATCCGCGAGTTCTGGTAGGGCGTCCTGTAGGGCATTATGGGAATCCAGCTCGGCAGTGACCCGGAAGCGCACCACGGTCATTCCCAGGCCGGTCAGCTCTCGGCGTTCGAGAACTGTGATCTCCGGCTGGTCAAGGCGGGCGAGTTCCGCAGCGGTACCGGTCACCAGCCACTGACCTTCCACGGCACGGAAACCGTCGTCCAGTTGGATATCATTGAACGCTTTCTGTCCCTGACGCGTGAGAATGGAAAGGACTGACGGTAACGCTTCGAGCTGTTCCATGAGCTCTGTGGCCTGTGTGTTGATCTGCTTCTCAAGGCGACGGTCCATGGCCTGCTCCACCATGCGCTGTGTCTTCTGTTCAACCTGGCGGGTTATTGGATCTATCTGGCCGCTGGTTACGTCACCGACACCGATGGACAAGGCCGGTGCGGAAAGCGTGCAAAGAGCGATTGCAGGGAACAAGTGTCTCAAGAGAAAAGGTTTCATCGTGCCCGTCCGATTAAAGATGTGTGTCATACGATACAACGGCCCGGCGGAAAAAAAATTCCTTCGTTCATGGAATAAATCGGTTTCACGACCGTTTTACCGATAGCACCTTTGGAAATGGAAGGCTATGAAAGAGGAAATCACCGAACTATTACCAAGGCTCCGACGATTCGCCTACTCGTTGACCGGCTCCCTGTCAGACGCCGACGACCTGCTACAGAATACGGTGGAGCGTTTGTTGACCCGGGACATGCCGGACGACGCCGACCTTACCAAGTGGGCATTCCGGGTTTGCCGTAACGTCTGGATAGACGAGTGTCGCGCGCGTAAGGTTCGGCGGGACGCCGCGGAACATCCGGAGTTGACGGATGGCCAGGTGATCAATGGCGAGCACCAGACCACCAAAGAGATCGAATGGCACCGAGTGGACGCTGCGATGGCAAGATTGCCACAGGACCAACGCCAGATTATCTCCCTGGTGGCAATCCAGGGCATGCCCTACAAAATCGTGGCTGAGATTCTGGAAGTGCCCAAGGGTACGGTGATGAGCCGGCTGGCCCGAGCCAGGGCGGCATTAAGCGAGGCCCTGGCGCCTGTAACCATGAGGACCGATTCATGAAGATGACTGATGAAACCCTGTCGGCTTTCCTCGATAACGAACTGACCGACGCGGAGATGGAAGCGGTTCGGGACCAGATTGAGAAGGATCCAACGCTGGCAGATCGACTGGCCGAGATGGCGTCCGTGGATGCCGAACTACAGGCCCATTACGGCTCGATCGATGACCGTCCCATGCCGGCATCAATTACCCGAATGCTGGAGGAAAAGGCCTCCCGGAGTGCTGCGCCCGCGCAGGACAATGTGGTCACTTTTCCGTGGTGGCGCAGGCTGCCCGGCCACACGGGTAAAGCGATCGCCGCCGCTATCATCGCGGGGGTGGCGCTGACGCAATGGCTGACGGTAGCAACGGACGGCGATCCGATGTCGCCCGCGGTGGCGAACGTTCTGGATAGCCAGCCCAGTGGCGAAGTTTACCAGGTTAATGACCAGGTAAGCTTGACGCCGAGACTGACGTTCCAAAGCCAGGCCGGCCAATGGTGCCGCCAGTTCCGCCTGGAGACGCAAACGTCCGCGTCGGAGCAAATTGCCTGTCGCACTGGCGAGGGTTCCTGGGAACAGGTGGCCACTGCCGAAGCAGAGCCTTCCCTGGCACCTGATGTATACCAGACAGCGAGCGGTGGCAGTGTGCTTGACGAGGAACTGGACCGGCTGATGGCCACGCCCCCCGTTGGGCCGAACCAGGAGCGTGCGTTGCTTGAACAGCAGTGGAGGCGTAATTAACAGTCCTGCGTCCCAGCGGTTTGCGGTTCCGGTGGATGGCAACACGGGGGAATCCAGCTAGTATCAAGGTGTTTATCCTTCGCTGACCTGATGGGGCTGTAATGACCGAATACTTTATCCAGGCGTTTATCTATCTGACCGCCGCTGTTGTCGCGGTGCCATTGGCGAAGCGCCTGGGTTTGGGGTCGGTATTGGGGTATCTGGTGGCGGGTGTCGTCATCGGGCCGGTGACGGGGCTGGTGGGCCAGGAAACCGCAACCATTCAGCATTTTGCCGAGTTTGGTGTGGTCATGATGCTGTTTCTGGTGGGCATGGAGCTGGACCCGAAATCCCTCTGGGCCATGCGGATTCGTTTGCTGGGCCTGGGCGGCCTGCAAGTGGTGCTCACCTCCGCTGCCGGAATGGCGATTGCCTGGTGGATGGGGCTGCAATGGCAGACCACCGTCGCCGTTGGCCTTATCTTCTCGTTGTCTTCCACCGCCATTGTGCTGCAGACCCTGAACGAGAAAGGACTTAGCAAAACCGAGGGGGGCCGGGGCGCTTTCTCGGTGCTGTTGTTCCAGGATATTGCGGTCATTCCCATGCTGGCGGTGATTCCCCTGCTGGCGATATCCGAACTGGCGGGCGTTGGGGCGACGGACCCCGGGCACCAGGGCGGTTTCAGCCTGGTGGCGCATCTGCCAGGCTGGGCTCACGCCCTGGTGGTGATCGGCTCTGTGACTACGGTGATCGTCGGCGGTCATTACCTGAGCCGGCCCCTGTTTCGTTACGTGGTTCAGTCCGGTATGCGGGAGGTCTTTACGGCCACCGCGTTAATGCTGGTGATCGGTATCGCCGCGCTGATGAGCATCGTCAATCTGTCGCCGGCGCTCGGGGCCTTCCTCGCCGGTGTGGTGCTGGCCAACAGCGAGTTCCGTCACGAACTCGTGGCCAACATCGAGCCCTTCAAAGGGCTACTGCTCGGGTTGTTTTTCATCACGGTGGGTGCCGGTATCAACTTTGAGGTGCTGGCGGCGCAATGGGGCACAGTGATCACATTGGCGCTGGCGGTTATCCTGGTCAAGGCAGCAATTCTGCTGCTCCTGGCATTGTTATTCGGGCTGCGGGGCCGTGATGGCTGGCTGTTCACCCTCGGGCTGGCCCAGGCCGGCGAATTCGGCTTCGTGCTGCTGACCTACAGCATGCAGAACAGTGTGATCCCCGCGGACATCGCCCAGCTTCTGGGATTGGTGGTGGCGCTGTCCATGTTCCTGACGCCGCTGTTGTTTATTGCCTACGACCGGCTGATCTTGCCGCGGTATCGTGAAGCCCGCAATGAGCAGCGGGAAGCCGATGTGATCGAGGAGCAGGCGCCAGTGATCGTGGCCGGGGTTGGACGATTTGGCCAGATTGTGTGCCGGTTGTTGCGCGCCAACAAGATTCCCATTGTCGCGCTGGATCTGGCCCTGGATCAGATCGAAAACCTGCGACGTATCAACATCAAAAGCTATTTCGGTGACGCCAGCCATACGGGGTTACTGGAAACGGCGGGCATCGCCCACGCGCGCTTGCTCGTGGTTGCGATTGACGACCGGGATAGAGCCGTGGCCCTGGTGCACCATGTCAAACAACACTACCCCGGCGTCTGGGTACTGGCACGGGCGTTCGATCGGGGCCATGGATATCAGTTGCGCCAGGCCGGCGCTGACGACGTCGTGAGCGAAACCTACCATTCTGCGGTGGAGCTGGGTGGCCATGCACTGACCGCATTTGGCGTTCACCCATTGCGGTCGCGGCAGATGACCTGGGCATTTATCAATAATGAGAAGTCCCACGAGGACGAACTGTTCGACGCCTGGAAGGAAATCGAAGAGGGTATCCGCTTTAGCCCCCGTTATGGTGAGCTGTTCATGAAGCTGGAGGACACCCTGAGTGACGTGATGCAGCAGGACTGGGAGCCGCCCAGCCGTGAGGAGGTGCCCTTGTGGTCACCTCCCAGAACGGATGAGTGATGTTTGCGATGCCTAGTTGGTGCTGAACCTGAACCGGCGCCGACCCCATCCCATCATAAACAGCAGGGCCAATATCGGCCAGGACATGCTACCGCCACCGCCGCCTGACGATGAGTCGTCAGAGGCCGAGCCGGAGGAAATGGAGTTGTCCACTTGCTGGACGTTGTAGGCCGACAGCTCGGCGTCCGGATCAAGGGAGCTGTAGATCCGCCCCACACCCTCCGCAAAGGCCTCAATTTCAATAGTATTGTCCAGAAGCTGTCCATCCATGGTGATACGGGTTTGTCTGAGTGTGACCAACACGGCACGCGGCTCCCCGTCTACGCTGGTTGTGGACTCCTCAATCAATTCAATGGTCGTGGTGAAATTGACCTGATTGCCCTGCCGGCCATTGATGTAGCTGGAGAGGGTGGCACGTGAAGTGACACTCGTGCCCAGCTCAAGCGAGCTGGGGATCATTAGCAGACCATCCCCGTAGGTGATTCGAATCCGATCTCCTTCCGAATCAACAAACCGGCTTTCAAGCAGATAGACGCCAGTAGTACGACGTACCAGGCGGTCATCGCCATTTGGGAAAATGAACTTGAACATACCTGCGCCGCTTATGGATTCGCTTCGGAACTGGTAGCCATCCGATGGGTCGGAGAAAACCCAGGTGATGTCCCCCAAGGGGAAAAAGTCCATCGTATTGTGGGTGGGAAAGTCGTCAGAAACGTCGGGATTGTAACCGGAGGCGACTTCTGAGGCGTTCGTGGCGCCGTCACCGTCATAGTCCTGGGACGCATCATCGGGATTGTATGGGTCGAGCGCCAGATACTGGTCTTCCAGCGAGTCTGGCAGGCCGTCTCCATCGGAATCGCGGTTGGGATCCCCTGCAGGATAATCCTCCTCATCGGTCATGGATGTACCGTTGAGGTACTCGCTCAGATTGCTGTAACCATCTGCGTCCAGGTCTTCCTGGGCATCGGCACTGTCAAAGGGATCCAGTCCCACTGCGAGTTCGTCTGTGTCGGGGATGCCGTCGTTGTCGGAATCATTGTCACAGGCGTCGCCAAACTCATCGCCATCATGATTGTCTTGATTGGCATTGGCGGTGTTGGGGCAGTTATCTTCGAGGTCAAACAGCCCGTCGTCGTCAGTGTCCGCTGTGAAATCGAGTAGTGAGATGTCAGGCCCCCCGCTTGCGGCCATTTCAATCGCCACCAGGTGGGCGCCATAGGCCAGAATACGGGTGTCCAGGGCATCGAATATAGAGTTCTCTTCAAGGAGCTCGTAGTTGTCGGACCAGGTTTGCAGCACGGCATTGCCATCAACTGCTGCAATGGTGTGGAGGGTATCTCCCGTCCAGGCGGCGTCTGTTATTTCATTGGACAGATAGTTGAGTTCGGCGAGGGAATAGGCGTCGTGGAGCTTGCCTCCGCCGGTCAGCAGCAATTGGCCTGCAGGGTCGAAGTGCAATGGTGCGGCTGCGTAGCCGCTGCTGTGATAGGGGGAGTCGCCCTTGCTGCCCAAAAGCCCGGTGGTTGAGCTCAGCTCGGACCATTCAATGTCATTGGGCGATGTTCCGGACCGGAAGTGATAGATACGCTCGGTGACAGGATTCCATAGGTATTCTGAGCTGGCGTGCCGCCATTCAACGGAGTCCACCATTGTTCCGGATGCGTCAAAGCTGTAGAACCGCTCCCAGGCACCGGAGGCATCCACCGCAAAGAGATAATCGCCTGCGGATTCCAGACCCAGAACACTTTGTGGTAGGTTGGTGAACGGAGTTTCCTGAAGTGTCCCGGTGGACATGACTATCTGGCTGATCTTTCCACCAGTGTAGCCCAGGTAAAGTCGCCCATGGGCTGGGGAATACGTCATCCACGTGGGTGGGTTCAGCAGGCCGATGCTGTCAACATAGGTTTGCGTTTCCGCCGACCAGATGTGAATGGCCAGTGTCTCCCGGTCGGCCAGATACAACAGGCCTTCCTGGCTGTCGAACTCGATGAAATCCGGGATGAAATCCGAAGTTTCCGGATTGGGGGGCTCGCCTGGCGATGGCGTGGCAAGACTGTCGAGGTCCAATACTTCAACACTGATCTGACTGCTGTTCTCGTAGAAAGCAAAGACAGCGTCACCGTAGCTGGCAATTTTCAGAGGTTGCTGGTTGAGGCCCATCTGAGCCACTTCCAGCATGGCGTTGTTGTATTGATGAACGGTATTGCCACGGAGCACCAGCAGGTCGCCCTGCCAGAAAGTCATATCGTCAAACGCGCCAGCAAGGCTGCCGGCGTAGGTCAGGTCGTTGGCGAAATAAAGGATGCCCTGATTGTCGAGTACGCGACTTTCATCCGGGAACAGGTAAAGTTGACTGGCACTGGGATAATCCCCGTGGGCGGGGCTGTCCATATCGCTCCCCATTGTGCCATCCGCATTGAGTGGGATTTTAACAATATCGGACGGTGAAATGCCGTCTGACCGATAGTACAGCGCTGACTGTGCTGGTGATCCCACAGACCCGGTCCCCCTGTAGAAAACCGTTTTTTCTTCTATGAGTGTGTAATCTGACAGGTTCCGAGCCATGACCCGGTTGAAACCCTGTACCAGATAAAGGGCGTTTCCTACCGCATGGAGTGCCGTCATGTCTTCGCCGGTGTTGGCAATGAAAGTCGGTGTCTGCGAATCGAGATCTATTGCGTAGGCACTGCGCCGATAGGCCACATACAGATTGTTACCCTGAATTTCTGCGGCAGTTGGTACGTTATTGAGGGGAATATCCGACAACATGGATTGCGACACCATGTCGTAGCGGACGACTTTATTCGGGGCAGCGAAAGTGAAATAAATCACACCATCGTCCTGGTCGATATCAACCAGCGCAGCGTGAGAAACGGTCGAAAAAAAGCAAAAACACACCAGAAAGAACGCTTTCAGCGCCTTTGGAGAATGTCGCATACAACGTTCCCTGTTTAAGTGACTGGACAACGATACTGAACGCGGATCAGGCGTTCTTCACACACATCACGTGCGTCGTGCACGGTATGATGTTAATTGATTAAGGATAGTTAATCATCCGCGGCATTAACTTGATAGGTGTCTCATTGGGGAAACCCCAGTCTGTTGATTCTCCACTGAAGGTTCTGTTCATTCATGCAAATACAGCTATCACATTTGTGGAGTATCTGTTCGTTTTTGAAAGGGGTAGTCTGAATTCACTGAAACACGAAGGAGAATTCAGACATGAAGGTACTGATTGTACTGGCCCACCCGGAAAGGCGGTCATTCAGTGGGGGTTTGGTGGATGTGGCTACGGAAACCCTGAATCTGGCGGGGCACGAGGTAGAAATAGACGATCTCTATGGGGAAGGTTTTGATCCGGTGGAGCGTTCGTCGTGGTATGGCAAGCGTCAGGATGAGTGCTATTTTGCTCCGCTGACGGAGCAGCGGGCTCACTATGATGCCAATGCATTACCTCAAGACGTGCAGCGTGAGATAGCCAGGCTGAATTGGGCCGATCTGGTGATTTTCCAGTTTCCGCTATGGTGGCATTCTCAACCCGCCATATTGAAGGGCTGGTTTGATCGTGTGTTGGTCTATGGCGGACTTTACTCGGGAAGCATGCGCTATGATCGTGGCTATTTTCGCGGTAAACAGGCGATGTGTTCCGTGACCACAGGTTCGCCGGAGCAGGCGTTCATGCCATTTGGCCGCGCTGGCAATATGGTGGAATGGCTGTGGCCGGTTCATTCTTCACTGTATTACGTGGGCTATGACGTGCTGGCACCGCACATAAGCTATGGGGTGCAGGGTGGCGGCATCCGCTATCAGGAGGAAGGCGCGTTCCGGGACCATCTGGAGGCACTGAAAGACCAGTGGGCGCACCGGTTGTCGGGGATTGAACAGGACGCGCCAATTCCCTTTACTGGCTGGAATGACTGGGACGATGCCGGAGTGCTCAAACACTCGAATCCGACGCGTTGGCGGTTGTGAGCAACGTTGTGATTTGCCCTGAGAAGACTATGCTTGAGCTAAGGCCCGGCAGAGGAGAGCATCGCCTTGGCACAACAACGGGACGTCACGGTCTTTTACGATGAACGGGTATTGGCCCATCACCCCGATACCAACATGGATTTCCTGCCCGGCCGCCTGGACAAACGGGTACGTTCCATTCTTTCAGGCCTCAATGTGCAGTGGAAGTACCCCGAGCATCCAGGCCGTATTACCGCGATCATGGACTTGCTCGCCCGTGATCCCATTCCCGGTGTCCGGATCGAGCCTGGTAAGGCGGCAACGCCGGATCAGTTGAGCCGGGTTCATACGACTTCGTTCCTGGACGACATATTCTCATTGCGGGACGAAAGTGCGTGGCTGGATGTGGATACCACAGCCGTTTCACCGGGCAGTGTTGAAGCTGCCGAAGTGGCTGCAGGCACGGCCATCGCAGCCGTGGAAGCGGTGGTTGAGGGCCGAACGAACAGCGCCTTCGCAATGGTCAGGCCGCCTGGTCACCATGCTGAGCCAGTACGCGCAAGGGGGTTCTGCCTCTTCAATAATGTTGCCGTTGCGGCTGCACACGCGCAGGCGGAGCTGGGCTGTGAACGGGTATTGATCGTCGACTGGGACGCCCACCATGGCAATGGTACCCAGGACATCTTCTGGGCGGATCCGGACACCATGTTTTTTGATATTCACCGGGCCGCACCATTTTACCCAGGCAGTGGCGCGTTAACCGACGTAGGCGCCGGCCTGGGCGAGGGCACCACCATTAACGTGCCCATGCCCGGTGGCGCGGGCGATGTCGCTTACCTGAAAGCGCTGCGGGAGATACTGGTACCCGCCGCAGACTACTTCAAACCGGACCTGGTACTGGTTTCCGCCGGCTTTGATGCCCATTGGTACGACCTGGCGCTCAATGTGTCCTACGAAGGCTTCTCAGCCATGACGGGCATTGTGCAGGAAATTGCGGACAAGCACTGTAACGGCCGGCTGGTCATGGTGCTGGAGGGCGGTTACAATACCGAATCATTGTCTCATGGCGTGCACGCAGTGCTTCGGGCACTGGCCGGTGGCACGTTGGCGGAACCAAGGGTCTGCGGCATGGAAGAAGTGGACACTGCCATCGATTTTCATAAGGGCGCCTTCGAGCCCGATAACACGGATTAGTCCTTCTCTGCAGCCTTCCCAAAAATAAAATAGCGGTTTCCTATCGAACGGCTAAAAACAATCAATTTGAATGTTTTTGATCAAATCAATACTTTAGCCAACTCAAGTTAGCCAATGCCTAAACTCAACCAACGGGAGATATCTACTATGGGTATGATTAACAGCGAAATTAAACCGTTCAACGCCACCGCCTTTAAAGGCGGCGAGTTCGTTGAAATTTCTGAAGCCGACGTAAAAGGGAAGTGGTCTGTCTTCTTCTTCTACCCGGCCGACTTCACTTTCGTATGCCCGACCGAGCTGGGCGACGTTGCCGACAAGTATGAAGAGCTGCAGAAGCTGGGTGTGGAAGTATTCTCCGTATCCACCGATACGCACTTTACCCACAAGGCGTGGCACAGCAGCTCCGAGACTATCGGCAAGATCAACTACTTCATGGTAGGCGACCAGACCGGCACCATCACCAACAACTTTGGTGTGATGCGTGAAGGCCAGGGCCTGGCAGACCGCGCTACTTTCCTGATCGACCCGGATGGTGTTATCCAGGCCATGGAAATCACTGCCGAAGGTATCGGCCGTGACGCTGACGACCTGCTGCGCAAGGTAAAAGCGGCTCAGTACGTTCGTAACAACCCCGGCGAAGTTTGCCCGGCCAAGTGGAAAGAAGGCGAAGCGACTCTGACTCCGTCACTGGACCTGGTTGGCAAGATCTAAGGTTTCGGTAACAGTGAAACCTGTAAAAGGCCCGCTCTGCGGGCCTTTTTTGTTGTGCGCCAGGCATGGCGCGTAGCGCCTTGACGGGCGCTGTTCCGGTACAGGTGGTGCTGGCCGGATGACTTGGGGGTGCAAGTCCCCTGTGGAC